>JBOGQT010000001.1:0-12105 GCA_050749105.1 Nitrosotalea sp.
AATATCTTATCTCATGAGATACCGTATTGTGTCGTATCACTACCGCTATGATAAGCTGCGTCTCCATGTCAGAGCCTGCAGAAAGTTTTGTGTACGAGTGCCTCAGGGAACAGCGGTACGTGTAGTATGAAGCTGCATGCCCGTCCTCAAACCCTGTCGCATCGACGCCTGCAAATATTTTTCCAGGAGATACCATTCCGATGAACCTGCCTACTGCCAGATGCAGCATGGTGCTGCTCAGTCTGGATGCCACCTTTTGCAGTGTGGTGTAATGCGGAATCCTTGACAGTCCAAGCATCAATACCAGGTCAGAGGAGACCTCAAGCATCTCAACAAACGACTCGTAGCTTTTTGATTCGTACTGTCTTAATACCAGCATGATAACATGCTGGTGTAGGGTAAAGATGTGGTTCGACTTTTTGTGAAAATAAAGTGGAACTCGCATCTTTGCTAGAATCTGGCGCATTATATCGATGATGCGCTGGTACTTGTTTTTCATGGGGTGCCTGACGGCACCCTACAAAATGGATCTGACTGTTGATTATGATCTACAATGTTATCAAAATTGGATGGTTTCTAGACAGCCGTTTCTTCATAATGTTTTTTTTGATGGTACTCACTCAATCTTCTTCGTCAATTGGCTCATAATCGATAGAATATAGTACAAATGGTTTTCTGCAGATGCCTCGTTTTTTGCTATAAAACACAAAGCTCATGATATGATATACGTCATGGCAAGTTTTGGGCATTTCTCTGAAAGAAAAACATGAGAAAAAAGCACCTGGCGTATTGGTGGCAAATAAACTGGCCATGAGACATTACACTATAGGCGTTCCTTGCCTGTGGGTTCTGGGATCGTTCAGACCATGGTGGTGAGTCCGAGTTCCTGTTTTTCACAAACAAGGAAGTCCGCCACCTTCAAACATTGTTTTTTGCTTATTAATGGTAGGATGAAATTATGAACAAAATTTTTATTCTATGAAATGTACCGTTCATTTTATCAAGTTTAGATCTATACAAAAAAAGTGATCGGTTGGATCTAAAATTCGATCTTTTCCTTTTCAGCCAGCAAAAACTTTTTTGATTTTTTTGTTCCTTTGAGATCAAACCAGCTTATCTTCAAAGTTACTTTCTTGCCTTTTACCTCGTCAATGACTATCTTATCGGCCATCTTGACAAGCTCAGTTATTGTTTGTTTTACCATTTTATTTTGGTGAAATATTTTTCAATTTATTCCTTGGGAATAATTTTTTGGACACATTAGATTAAACAAAATTCAACCAAAATGTCACCATTGAAATTGGTAGATATTGTACAAAGATAGAGTTTTTACGTTTATACTGTGATAAAATTAGTAATGTTGTATTGGAAATGCACGACTTGACACGTTTTCACAAAATATGCAAAAGATGGCCCGGTGAGATGCATTGAACATCTCACAATGCTACAAAATTCTTGGGCTGGAGCCTGGCGCGTCTATAAAAGAGGTAAGGCAGGCATATCGAAAATTGGCACTCAAGTATCATCCAGACAAAAATTCTTCCGAGCAAGACGGTGACCAATTCAAGCTGATCACAGAGGCATACCAGGTTCTTAGGGTGCAGCACAAATCTGATGTCAAGTCTGGCAAGAAATTTGCTGATCTATATCCTGAAGACGCTGTCACTTGGTATGACAAGGCAGAGGCGCTCTTTGCAGGGCACAAGTATGATGAGGCAGCAGTATACTATGACAAGGTCACGGGACAATTGCCACGATATGAAAATGCATGGCTTAGAAAGGGCGATTGCCTTTCCAATCTGAAACGATATGAGGAGGCACTTGTGTGTTATGATAAAGTCTTGGAGATAAATCCAGAATCTATGAGTGCGTGGAATCTCAAAGGTATATGCCTCTCTGACTTGGGGCGATACCGTGAGGCACTAGAGTCATTTGACAAGGCAATCTCTCTAAACCCAAGACACGCAACAATATGGAATCTCAAAGGGGTATGTCTCTATAATCTCAAAAAATATGATGAAGCGCTGGACTCGTTTGATAAAGCAATAAAGATTGACTCTAGTCTTGCCACTGCGTGGTATAACAAGGGAAATCTTTTACTCAATATGGAAAAGAAAAAAGAGGGCACCAAGTGCATCGAGCAGGCAAGAAAACTACGGCAATAGATTTTCTTATTATATGCTAACACGTTATGCAATGTATGGCAAAAGGGATGAACTATAAAAAATTTCGAGAGTCACAAGCAGAATATTACACATCAAATGAAGGAAGACTAGGCAGAGCCCAAGTAATAAAAAAACTAGAATCGTTTATTGTACAAAAACAAGGTGAGGGCCAGGATTTTTTTAACAAGTACGAGATACAAGAAGAGAGATAACTAACGCTTTGTGGTAAGCCTGTCATGAATCTGGGCCAAGATTAATTCAGCCTTGTCTTTATTCTCAAATGCTTCCGCTTTTTCATCCATGATGGCATCTATCTCATAGCTCTTGTCAATTAACACATTTGCAACGTGATCATCAAGTGTTCCGTTGCCTATCAAATAATATGCAAATACCGTATTTTTCTGACCAATTCGGTGTAGCCTGTCTTCTGCTTGTCTGTGAATTGCAGGACTCCAGTCAAGCTCTGCAAATATAACATATCTTGCTCTGCTGAGGTTAATTCCAACATTTCCAGCTCGAAGTCCGGCAATCATCAGCTTTGTCTTGCCCTCTTGAAACCTATCTATGTTGTCTTGGCGTTCCTTGTCTGACTGGCCTCCTATTATGAAGGAAGGCTGGTATTCGTGAAGACTCTTGTGCAAAAATGCATGAATTGCCTTGTGGTGGCAGAACACTACTACACTTTCCTCTATCTCCATTATGTTTTTGACAAACTCTATGACATGGGGCAGTTTTGCAGCTCCTGCAGCTTGCCTCTCGCTCTGGATTGCCCTTTTGTATGATGAGAACTTGTCAAAGGCCGAAGTTGCACTTTTTTGCTCTTCTTCTAGCCTCTTCCATATCTTATCAAGTTCGGCATGGTAATAATTGATATCAGAATCGATAAATTCCTTGTACCTTACTTTTTCTTTTAGTTCTTTTAACACGTCAGACTTTTTGCGCCTGAGCATGACATGCTTGCGCAATTCTTCGCCCAAGCTTGCCCGTTTATTTTCAAGAACTATTGCCTTGCCCTTTTCATTTACATAACAGAAATATTCACAAAACTCGTCAAAGCTTCCAAGAAGTCCGGGCCTTAGAATGTCCACTATGGGCCAAATCTCAGAACCACGGTTGTAGATTGGCGTTCCAGATAGCCCAATTCTATACTTTACAGATTCTAGAGCTGAAAGCGTCTTTACTGCAGAATATTTCTTGGTTGATTTTGAACGTAGGTGTTGTACCTCATCGCACACAAGTGTCTTTATGTTTAATTTTGAAAGGTCATCAAGTCTCTTGTATAGTAGATCATAATTTATGATGTAAATGTCATGTTTTTCTATATCCTGTGATTTACCGGTGCGAATTAGTATGGATGAAGGATATTCTTTTTCAACTATTCTTCCGTTTCGGCTTCTTCTTTTTAGAAACTTTTGAATCTCTCTTTGCCAGTTGCTCAATGTTACAAGGGGCGCAACAATCAAAGCTGGAAATGTTTGTTTTTCTGTAGCCAAATATGACAGGGTCTGCACGGTGTTGTGGGTTATGACCCCATTTGAAATATAGTTGTGAGTTTCAGGCACCGTCAAATCATAAACGTAGCCTGTGAATTCTTTCGTAATTGTAGACTCTATTGTACTCCATTGGATGGATTCGGTAACTAATTGTTGACTTTGTCCTGCTTTATTGTGATAACCTGTTTTTATAATGGTTGCAATTTTATCATTGATATCTAATTCAAACGATGTCTTCCATCCTTGTATGGTAAGAAATCGGTGCCTCTTTGTGCATTCTATGGATGTGCCGTCAGATAGGATAACTTCTATTATTGACTCGCTTATTTTTTGTCTAAAAACCTTGTTTGTCTTTTTATTTATGATGTTTTTTCCATCAAATGTCTGTACTATGATGGGTGCTGCAAGCTCTGCCCATTCTTCATTGTTGTGGGATTCTATTACTGAAGATTGATTCCATATGTTTTCTATTGAGATTTGTCCACTGGATGTAGCAATCATCGTACTACCAATAATACACTTGCCAAGGCCCATTTCGTCAGCTAGCAATGCATTTCCAGAAGACTTTAGTAAAAAGTCCAATCCTTCTCTTTGGAAATTAAGCAGCGTTCCTCTGAACTGTTCTGCAGGATTTGCTTTTCGCAATTTTTCTATTCTTGTCCACTTTCTTTTTGGTATCGTCATGTGCCTTGTCTTTCTCTGCCAAATGTTCTTGGATTTTATCTCAAGGGGATAAGTTTCCATTATCCACTTGATCTTCTGAACATTTGGCTCAGTATCCGGTACTATGGCCTCTTCGGGGCCTTCTCCATACCAAGCCTGGGGGATAACTCGAGCAACCATGCTGACTGCTCTTGAGCCAGTTAGCTTCCAAGTCCAGTTTTTTGAGTATGTGTCCAAAACATATTCCAAGGTTCCAAATTCTTTCATAGTAAACTAATTCTCCGAGAGTTAGTGAATTGGACTTATGAACTTTTAATTTTTAGACCAAAGTAGAGATATTCTTGTTTTATGTGTAAATTGAATTAATTTTGACGTAAATGATCCAATTTGGTAGAATAACTTGTGGGAAATTAAAAATTAATCCAAACATCATGTTGCCTTGGTTGTGGGCGTTTTTGTCAATTTTATCTTTTGACTATTGCTGTCATATCTTAGCAAAAGGGAATATCGACCCCAGTCTACTATCCATGAAAATGTCTGTTCTGCATCAACATCTGGCATCTCTTGTTGGATAAATGATAGCAGATCTTCTTTTGCCACCTCGTTACCGTGTTCCTTTTTGATAAAATTAACAATTCCCTTGATCTCACCCAAGTTGGATACTGCGCTGTTTAGCGCCTTCTTTCTGCCGTTTATGTTCTTGGAAAGCAGTGCTTTTCCTTCGTCTGTTAGGATAAGATCGCCAGAGTTTACATGGATTAATTTCAAAAGCTTCGCAGCATCCACAGCGGGGAGTATGTCATCTAGTTCTAGTTGCAGCTCATCTGATACCTTTGCCAAGTCCACCTTTCCTTGAAAGTCATGCAGTATCTCTAAGAGACCAATGACCGTACCTACCTGCGCACGGGGAATGGTCATTTTTCATTCCTCCACAAAACAAATTCTGGTCTGCCCTGCTGCAAATAAATGTTCATCATCATGCTATTAATCCTGTTATCTCGTCGACAATCCTGTATATGTCTGGGCTTCTTGGGTCACGCGGTCTTGGCAGATCTATCTTTACCTCTTTTGAAATCGTTCCAGGTCGTGTTGTTAAGACTATTATTCTGTCTGACATGTATACCGCCTCCTCTACATTGTGGGTTACCATGACAACTGCTTCCGGTGGAAGATCAGGGTTTTCCCATAAGTGAAGAACCTCTTCTCTTAGGTGAGTAGACGTTAGTGGATCCAAGGCGGAAAAAGGCTCATCCATCAAAAGTATCTCTGGCTCTGAGACAAGTGCTCTTGCGATGCCAACTCTTTGTTTCATTCCTCCTGATAACTCTCTTGGATATGCCTCTTCATATCCCTCAAGGCCGATTACTTTGACCATGTCCAAGACTCGCTTTTTTCTCTCTTCTTTTGAAAATGGTTTTCCCTCAAGACCAATCTCTACATTTTCTTGAACGTTTAGCCATGGAAACAGTGCAAATGTCTGAAACACCATTGACATTGCCTCACACACTTGTTCTATTTTTTTTCCATGATAGTATACTTCGCCATCTTCTGGTCTTGTCAGGCCCATCATTATTCTAAGCATGGTGGACTTGCCACACCCTGATGGGCCAACAATAGCTATGAATTCGTGTTGGCGAACTGTCAAGTTGATGTGCTCTAGGACAACCTGCGGTCTTTGTGTCAGAGGGCCATAAGCTTTTGTAATATTGCGAAGCTCAACTAATTTTGAAAGGTCGACTTGTTCTGCCATGATATCATCAATAATCCAATCTGTACTTTGAAAATGTTATCTTGTAAAGGCGCTTCCACACTGTTCTGTTCAGGCCAACTACTACAGCTACCATCACTATGATGAGAACTGCAAGGAGGCTAACATTTCCTATCTGATAAGCTGCCTTGTCCATGAGCGCACCAATTCCTGGTACCGACATGGTTTTGTTGCTATATGTGATATATTCTGATAATACCAATGCATTCCATCCTCCTCCCCATGCAGTGATGCTGCCTGTAATAAAAGATGGCAGGATTGCAGGAAAGACAAGTTTCTTTAATTTTTGCCATCCTTTTATGTTGTAAGCCTTTGCAACCTC
Source organism: Nitrosotalea sp. (assembly GCA_050749105.1). Taxonomy (GTDB): domain Archaea; phylum Thermoproteota; class Nitrososphaeria; order Nitrososphaerales; family Nitrosopumilaceae; genus Nitrosotalea. Next base: position 6,412 of record JBOGQT010000001.1, read on the forward strand.
TGAAAGATCTGAAGGAATTGCCTTGACAGCACCAAGTACGTTAAACAGAATATACCATTGCATGCCAGTCATTGTAAGTATTATTGAAGTAAGTTCTAATCCCCCTGGAAGATTCATTGTTCCAAGAACAATCAAGGGAAACAGGGCAGTTGCAGGCAACGAAGCAACAATTTCCATTATGAAGATCAATGATCCAAAAGACCTGGGTTTACCTGCAAGCTTGAGTGCAAGTGGCAAAATCCATGCGACGCTTATCAGATATGCTGCAAGTAGGCGAAGCAGAGAGTAGGCAAGATCTATTGGTATCTTGCTTGCGGCAGATGCAATATCGGGTCTTTTGAGGTCACTTGAAACGGTTGCAGGAAATGAAGCAATGCCAACAAGAAATACCCAACCTGTTACCACCAAAGAGACAGCAACCACTGCTATGATGGCTATTGAGATATTCCTTCTGTGTCTTTGAATTATTTTTGGCTCTTCTGTGACATACCTTACCGTGGTAACTATAGGCCTGAGTCTGCTTGTTGGTATGCCATGCACCAGGTCATGCTGTCTGACCTGCAACATTGAAAGATTCCTGCGTATCCATGTAAATCTTGGATCAGGAATGTTTTTCTGGGGCTCATCTTCGGACGACATTGATTCGTATTTGAATCTGCCTGCATATCTTCGCAAGGGCCTCCACAAGATAAGGTCGATAAATACTATCATTACTACAAGGACAATCAGGCCAAAGATGGTTCCTTGGTAATCTCCAGAAGAAGTTGACTTTGCAAGATAGCTGCCTATACCATTTAGCGTGTATTGGTGTGATCCAATCGAGATTAGCTCTGCAGCAACTAGGTAATACCAACCAGTTGCCCAAGAAAGAATCCCGTTGTAGATGAGTTTTGGTATGGATGCTGGAAGGTATAGCGTCCTGAATTTTTTCCAACCCTTGATACTAAATGAGCCAGATGCTTCTTCAAGATCTGATGGTATGGAAGAGACTGATTCGTATACTGCAAATGCCAAGTTCCATGCTTGACTTGTAAAAATAAGAAAGATTGCGGCCATCTCCACACCTATCCAACTTCCATTGAAAATTGCAATAAAGAAGAAGATGGCTGCTGGGAAGAATCCGAGAATTGGGACAGACTGTAATATGTCAAGAATTGGCATCATTACTTTTTCTGCTTTTTTGTTTCTTGCAGCGATTACTCCATAGGAGATGGCAAAAATATATGATATTATTATACCAATTGTCATTCTGACCAGAGAATATCCTGAATAGACTAGAACTTGGGCAAAGTCTTTGGGAATAAAATTCAGCGAAGTTGGATCCAGTGCCATGGTCAATCCTAGGGCACAATGAATGGGTTTATACGCATTGTGGTTTTGTCGGTTTTCATTATTATCTCATGTGAGATTTGATTAAATTCATCTTAATGGATGTGTTTTGATAACAGACTAAAATTATTCTCGACGTATTTTTCATAGGGGTATGAAGATCATATGGTAAAAATATGCATTAGGTTGACCCAATTGTGATAAGATGAAAGTTCTAGTCGATGAGATGTATGATGGAATGGATGTACGATTGAAGGAATTTGGCTATGACGCATTTAGCGTAAAAAAGCTGATTGTAGAGGGTAAGAAACTTGCCAGTGACTATTCTGTGATAAGATATGCCGAGGAAAACCATATGGTGATGGTAACAGAAGATGTTGAAGTGGGCAAAGCCTGCAAGGAAAACAGCATTCCATGTGTTTTGCTTGACAGCGAGACCATGTTTAGAATAATTTTAGAAGAGCTATCCCAGTTGAGCCGATGACTTTCTTTTCTTCCAATATGAAATTATAACAATAATTACAACTACTACCACTATTGCGTCAAAATAGTTAGAATATTTTCTGATATGGTCCCATTCCTGGCCTAACTTTATGCCGATATATGTCAATGCAGTATTCCATATTATAGAGCCAACAAGAGTAAAGGCCGCAAACCTCTTCAGGTTCATCTTGGCAGCACCTGCAGGCAGCGAGATGTACGTTCTTATGGCTGGCAACAGCCTGCTGACAAAAATTGATCTATTGCCATATTTTTTGAAATAGGACTCGGCAAGCTCAAGGTGTGATTTCTTGAGCAAAACATACTTGCCATATCTTAGCACGAATCCTCTTCCAAGATATATTCCGACAAAGTATGCAATTAACGATCCAACAAGATTTCCAATCGAGCCTGCCACGATGACTAATATGACATTGAACTTTCCAGTCGACACAAGATAGCCTGAAAATGGCATGATTACCTCGCTTGGTATGGGAATGAGTGCGCTTTCTGCTACCATGAGAAAAAAGATTCCGACATAACCGGAATTTGATATGGCTTGAATTATGAAATTAGTCAGAGTACCAAGAGCTTCTAGTGTGACCAACTTGTACTATGCCCTCTGAATCGAGAATTATACTTATCGCAAAACTTACCACATGCCACCGGATGTGAATCCTTGTTCGTCAGGTTTTCGTTGTGGCGCATGACGATGAGCCTTCTTCATATGTCTGTCTAGGCGTACTGGATCGTTGAACTCTAGACCGCACTCTTTACATTTTGTCTGAGGACGCTCTTCTTTTTTTCCAAACAAGCCCATGACATCAACTAGTTAGAATGTGCTAATAATTCTTTTCGCTAATTTTCAGACTGTCCAAACCTATTTTTTATTTTTAGAAAAAATTCCAAAATATATGATTGAAAACAGAATCCTACTTGGCAGTAGATTATGATAAAATGGCAACTGCGTAGAAATTACTCTACGCAGTGGGGTACCAAGGTAACTGGTATTATACAATTGATACGTCACGCCACAAGATAAGGTTTTGTTCGCTATTGTGCGACACATTTTAAAAGGACATAATCGATGGTCTGGTTTTTTGAGACCTCGCTCATCTTTAGTAGTGATTTGAAGAGGATCTTCTCAACGTATGACGGATATGTTTGTAATATCTTTGATCTCAGAGATTCTCTATTTTTTATGTAATAATCGGTAAGAGGTTTGTATACATTTGGACCTATTAATTCTGCAGAAACTACAAAGCCTTTGTTCTGTATGGCCTCTTTGATACTATCAATATCATAGTGCTCAGATGACCATGTGAAGGACAATATCCCAAGCTTGAGCATTTCAAGAGATTTTGGTAATTGTGACATAACTGGTATTGCTAGTGCAAGAATGCCTCTTTCTTGTAGTACTCTTTTACTTTCTGACACAAATTCTGAAAATGGCTTGAAATGCTGTGCAGACTCTAATGCAACTATTCTATCCATTGATTTGTCTGCAAAAGGCAACTTTGTTGCAGTAGAATTGACAAGACTGATAGATTCTGAGCCCAAATAAGATTTGTTTGGTGTAACGGAATCTCCTTTAAGAATTTTCGAGGCAAATCTTATCTGTGTTGGATTTACGTTCAGACAAGAAATTTTGAGATGTGGAAATTCTGATTTCCAGATGGTGGCAGGTTCTGAAAAACCACTTCCAACATCTAAAACATTTTCAGCAGCTCCAAATTCTGCAATCTTTGCAACCATTTTACAAAGCATGACTTGTGCCTCGTAGGGGTTGGATGTGTTATCATTCCAGTATCCAAAGTTGAGCATGTTGCTTCCAGTAGAGATTTGCATAAGGGCAGATAGAGTATCATAGAGATTTATGACATCTATCTCATTTCTACGAAATGTCCAAAGAAGTACGTCAACAGGATTAATGCCTACTGACTTTTGATTGACATGCGTTACCATTTATCAAAACATGACTTGATTTAGTTTAAAACTCTTCCATCATAAAGGCAAAAAAATTGAACTTTTTATTTGGGTTTGTGTTGTGTGAATCATGGACGCTTGCGATTCCAGGACAAGGGCATACAAAAATGGAAAAACATTTGATCAATGCAAGGAAATCGCAGAGTCACTTTCTTCTCAACTTGTCGCAAAAATAGAACAGACAGGAACAGTCCTCTGGAGTGAGATTCTCCAAGTCTCTGGCCATGATGAACTGGTGTACAAACTCACCCTCAAGTATCTAAGGCGTGACGGGTACAACATTGGTGACTGGAAAACTCCTCAGGTTACAAAATCTATTGCTTAGGCTCTAATGCACAACTTCCGTTTTGTGCTTTTCGTATCTTTCTTGCCATGATAAACGGAGTGGCAAGCAGTACCGGGATGGATATAGCTATGAATATTGTTTGAAGCTGGGCCTCATAGCTTGTCAAAAATAATGTTACACCTGTTGCACTGGCCCCCAGACCAAAAAGCATTGAAAATGCAGTACCTGCACATGTTGGGCATCCGACAAAGAGTCCTGTCACTGCACCAAACGTGCCAAACTTTCCTGCGCTTTTTCCAATTGTAAATGTGGTAGCGGAAAGGGCAAAATTCAGTCCAACCAGAAAAGACACGGTTACAAGAAGAACGAGATTGAGCGGAACAATCTGTAATCCGACATGTTCTGTGAAAAATGCAAATATCATTGGCATATAGCCTGGCAGATCACAACAGGGAGAGAGCTCAATGTAAGGCGGGGTGGGAAATCCATAGTCCGTTGCATTGATTTCAGGCTTGTAAAGAATCATTCCAGATGTCAGTCCAAAAAATATTCCATATCCTATGGCACTTATGACAAAGATCTGCTTTGCCCTTTTTGTATTCAAAGAATTGGAGATTATCGAAGCTATTGACGAGTCGGGACGATCTATCTTGGCCCTGTAATACTTGTATATTCCCCAGCCTATTGCACCAAACGAAGTAAACAATATGACATATGTTGCTACTGCAAGATTTTGCAGTGCTGGCATGGCAGCAGGAGTAACTATAGTCTCGTAATTTTTTGCATAGACAAGAAAAGAGACTACAATTGCTAGAAAACCGACAATGACCAATACTCGATGTGAGCGGTGCACAGTGCTCTGTTTTTCCAACGAGTAAAAACGATGCATGGTGACATTAAATTCTATCTGTTTTTTTTACAAAGTATTTATCTGCGATGATGACCGATAGAGTAATCGTGAAGATAGACGAGCCTCAAGACTCTGATTATGCCGAGACCAAGATAACCCACGTGGGTTTTGTTGATCCATACGGGGTGGAAGGACTGGTTATATTACGATCTGATGACGACAAGGAATTTCACATACGTGCCTTTTCTGGCGAGGTTGCAAGACACATAACAAATTTCATTGAAGGAGAAAGGGGAGCAATACCTACCATATACAACATGATTGAGGAAATTTCTGAGATAAACGAGCTTGTACTTGTGCGAATAAAGGTGTATGAAAGCGGCAGCGTGCTACGAGCAAATCTCTACTTTACAGGAAAGCACGATCTTGTCATGCGAAACTATAGGGCTTCTGATGCGATTGCACTTGCATCGTTTTATAACATACCGATACTTGTCAGAAAAAATCTATTGAAAGAAAAAATGGAAGCTTGATCTCTACCATCTTATCGCACTTTGTTGACAAATAAACCTCGGTACTATGATGATATTACCCAGGTTCAAACTAAATTCAAATCTTGCATGAATCTAACTAATTGTAGGATAGACATATGGTCTTCCTCTTTTGTCAATATCCTCATACAAAGATAACAAACCAATCAGATACAAAATTCCTAATAGGATGGATTCTGTTGGTATCTTGCTGAGGATCTTCCTCTTGGATT
>JBOGQT010000002.1:0-19899 GCA_050749105.1 Nitrosotalea sp.
GTGCATTCCATTTTGCTTTTGCCTGATTATCCACGATATCTTTACCGGGTCTAGCTTTGCCATGACATGATAGCGCTTTCCCCTGCTCAATACCCAGTGTGATCTTATTCTCCCAGTTAGGGGATGAATTAATTTCAGGATAATAGACGTGTTGGTTGTGGTAATCATGATTATGACTGCCTCCAGAAGGAAACGGGAGGAAGAGAACGGTACCACGGATGACGGAACCCGGCTGGAGCACCTACAAAAGCATTAATATTCTTACTATTTACTACGCACGCTAGTGCAAGTTTTTGGATAGAAAAAACTTTGAGATTAATCCATTAATCAAAGATTACAAGAACTATATCGATTCAATAGATCATGCACTCAAAAAAGAACTAGATCTTTATTCTGCTTCAGAATTTTTCGAACCTTTACAATATGCACTAGATGGAGGAAAGAGAATAAGACCCATCATACTCATCTTAGCTGCTGAAAGTGTTGGCAAATGTGATGAAAATGCTTTCACCGCTGCATGTGCAGTTGAGCTATTACATACTGAATCTGTAATTCATGATGATATAATTGATAATGAGATTTTAAGGAGACGGAAAGACCCATTTCATATCAAGTATGGATATAACACAAGCATAATTACCGGAGATTTTGTTCTTGGATTAATTCTGAATATATCTTCACGTCTTGATAATCCAAGAATATCAAGAGAACTTGCTAACACAGCCATGATGATGAGTGATGGCGAGATGATTGAGACCAGATTGGAGGCAAGTGAGGACATTACTTTTGATGATTATCTCAAGGTTATAGAATACAAGACTGCTACTGCATTTGAAGCAGCAACAAAGATTGGTGCCATACTAGGAAATGGTAACGAGGAGCAAGTAATGGCATTTGCTGAATATGGCAAAAATATGGGAATTGCTTATCAAATTCGTGATGATTTGCAGGATTGGAATAATGAGGAGAAACTGTTCAATATCTTAATTAAGAAAAGCCCAGATCCGCGTGATGTTTTTAATCACATGGATACGTTACTGAATAACTATTCAAAGAAGGCAAAGATTGCGCTAAGAAAAATAAATGATGGTCCAGCAAGAAGAAGACTTGAAAGTCTAATAGATCTTACTATGCTTAGTGTATAGTGGATAGACTTGTCAATACTGGAACTGCTGATTTTGCAAATTGAATAAAGGGATCTGGATACACTCCTATTCCAACCATGAAGATTATTGAAAATATCATGACAGCTATTATGGATCGTGGTTCTTTTACTCTCTTTTCAGATTCACCTTCTTCAAAGTACATTTTTCGTATTATCCAACCATAATATGCAAGAGATAGTGCACTGTTTAGCACTCCTGCTACTGCCAAGTATGGTGCCCATGGTATAGATGCACCGGCATTTATTGCAGAACCAAATAACATAAGCTTACTCCAAAATCCATTGAGTGGTGGAACTCCTGCCAAAGCTAAAAGTGATATGGTCAGTCCAAGCGAAGTGATTGGCATTCGTTTTCCAAGTCCACGAAGCTTGTCAATGTGAGTGATAGATAGTGTTATGGCTATTCCTGCTACAGCTATAAACGCTGCAGCTTTCATGACAGTGTGATTTAGAATGTGAAACAGTGCAGCTGCAATACCAATTGCAGAAAATGGTGCTATACTCAAACCAATCAGAATGTACCCGGCATGGCCGATGCTAGAGTATGCAAGCATTCTTGAAAGATTTTTTTGCCTGATAGCTGCCAGGTTTCCCCAAGTCATAGTGACTATAGCTATTACAGCAAGGGCAAGAGACCAGTTGAGATTAAGTGCTATTGCGCCCATTACTATTACACGCAAGGCTGCAGCAAAACCAGCTTTTTTTGTTCCTGCTGCAAGTAGTGCAGCGATTGTCGGTGGTGCTCCCTCATACGTATCTGGGAGCCACATGTGGAAAGGTACCAAACCAATCTTGAATCCAAATCCTGCTATGAACATGCCAATCGCTAGAATAGCCAATGGCATCATGTCTGGACTAAGATGCGAAAATCCAGTTATCACTTGCTCTATGTTAGTAGAACCTGTAAGACCATACGCTAGGGAAATTCCCCAGATTATTATTCCTGAAGACAGTGCACCAAAAAGAAAGTATTTGAGGGCTGCTTCGTTGGAACTTGGATCCTTTTTGAGATATCCAGCAAGGACATATGTTGGAATGCTCATCAACTCCCAAGCAACAAACAACATTACTAGATCAGTAGAATATGCAATCAGCACCATTCCTATTGACGACAGTATTATCAGTGAATAATAGACAGCAGGATTTGCTCTTCCCCGCATGTAATTAAATGAACCAACTGTTGTCATTATACCAACAATTAACATAGCAACTGCAAAGAAAGATCCAAACATGTCGTTTGCAAGTACATCCTTTGAGAAAATTGCAGCAGGTGTAACATGTTTTGAAATTATTTGATACACAACAAATGCAAGTGCCCCTGCCAGTGCAGCAAACGCAATTCCGCCATAAAGAGAGTCATTCTTTTCTTTTCTCAATATACTAATTACTGGAATTATTACACCTACGGCTCCCAGCATCAGAGTTAGAATTATTGGTGTTGAGGTAAAGTCTATCATATTTTTTCACCTAAACGAATAACAATAGCACCACTATCAGGATGCCAGCTCCAAATACATACAAGTAAGATTGAGAAATTCCCGTTTGTGTAGATTGTAATATTCTTGCGCCACCTGCCATTGTTTTTTCCGGCACTAGATTGAATCCTTCCATGACTTTGTCTTCAAAGTATCGATATACTCCTCTTGCGACATATAATGGACCCACAACAAATACCCAATTGATTAACGCGTCAAGGTACCACCTGTTGAGGAAAAACTTGTGTATAGCATAAAAGAAGATATTCGAGTTTACAAATTTAGCGGGGTCTGCAAATCGTCCAATGTAGAAGATGTATCCTAGCACAAATCCAATTGCAAATGCGGAAAGGGAGGCAGCTAGTGCAATTGGATTAACACCTTCTAGGAATCCCCCAAGTAGTTGTGAGGATCCCGTGGCAACTACTCCCACTTGAGACTGGATTCCAAATGATGATGATAAATATGCTGTGAAAATGTTGTGTAGCTTGTGTTCAAACGCTAGACCTAGAACACCAACTCCAATTGTGAGAGCTGCTAGAATGCCATACGGAATCCACATAACTGGACTTGCTTCGTGTATATGGTATCCTTCCTTCTCCAAACGCTCTACATGTTTGCTCTTGTTACCGAAGAAGATCATTCCAATCATCCTAGCAGTATAGAACGTTGTCATCGCCGCAGTAACCACTGCCATGATAAATATTGGCAGAGCCCAAGTGCTACCTGATTGATATACAGCTCCAAAAATGGCATCTTTACTCCAGAAACCTGTTGAAATAAACGGGGCGCCCATTAATCCAAGTCCTGCCGCCCACATGAAGACATACGTCTTTGGCATGAGCCTTCTGAGTCCTCCCATATCAGTCATAAATCTAGACCCGACTACATGTAGTAATGAACCTGCTGCCATGAATAAAGAGGCTTTGAACATTGCATGTGAAATAAGATGGAAGAATCCTGCAGTGTAACCATCGACAAATTGCTTTGAAAGTCCAGCTATGCCAAGGGCCATCATCATGTAGCCAATTTGTGAGCCTGTTGAATATGCAAGTACTTTCTTTATTTCTGGGTGAACCATAGCTTGAGTAGCTAATAGAAAAGCCGTGATTGCTCCAACCCATGCTATCACTTCAAAAAATTGATCCATGTGGATACCAGCTGCTGCCAAGGCAAAGAACAGCGGACCTACTCTTGCTACCAAAAATACACCAGCCTTTACCATTGTGGCTGCATGAATGAGCGCAGAAACTGAAGTAGGACCAGTCATGGCCTCAAGTAACCATTCGTTTAGTGGAAATTGTGCTGACTTGCCTATAGCTCCTCCAAATAATAAAATTGCAGCTGGGATCAACAGGTTTTGAGAAGACATTGCAGTTGCCCAGCTTGTATTTGCTGCCAATTCTTTAAATCCAAAAGTTCCTGCGAATGCAAAGATCAGAAACATGCCAGCTAACATCATAATATCTCCAACTTTGGTCATGATGAACGCCTTCATCCCGGCTTGAGTTGGAGAATAATAATCCAACAAGCCAAGGACTGTACGTCCTTCCATTCCCACATGATCTTTCTTTTTGTCCCTATACCAAAATCCCACTAACGCGTATGATGCAAGGCCTACACCCTCCCAACCAAAGAAGAGTTGCAGGAAGTTATCTGATAACACAATTAGTTGCATAGATCCAATGAAGAAAGACATCCAGAAGAAGAACCTCATTAGATCCTTGTCGCCTTTCATGTAACCCAAGCTGTATACAAAAATCAAAAATGATATCCATGCAACTACGTTTGTCATCAATGCTGCCAGTGGATCGGCCAAGATGCCAGCTTTTAGTCCGATTGATGATATCCAAGGAATTTGGTTATGAATTTCCTGATTATGCAGTGCAAGTGGAATAAGTGTAGCAGCAGAAACAGCACTTGCAAGAGCAAATGCTACAGCAATATACCCCGAGGAATTTTTTGATATTTTTGCAGCTGCAGGTATTATCAAGGCTCCAACAAATGGTAATATCCAAATTGCCCATACTCCTAATGCGCCAGTGCTAAATCCGAGAGAACTAAAGTCCATGCCCTAAACTCCCACCAGTCCTTTCATGAAAGGAATTATTTGATTGAAAAAGATATCTGGATCTATTCCAACAACAATTGTAAATCCCGCCAACATCATCATTGGTCCTGTTACGTACCAGTTTGCTTCTTTAGTGTTTTCAAGATGTACTGGAAGTTTTCCAAGGAAGACTCTTTTTATCATCCACAGAGAATATGCCATCGTAATAACAGTCGCAATCAACCCAAGTCCAAAGGAGATCATCCTAATTGTGGACCCTTCTTGAATTGCTGTCTGTAATGCACCATTGAACATGGTCCATTCTGCCATGAATCCACTAGTTGGAGGAACTCCCACTATAGTAAGTACTCCAATCATTGCACAGGTTGCAGTGATTGGCATTTTTGATGCAAGTCCTCCCATTTTTGTAATACTTCTAGTGCCAACTTGAAGAATAATTGCACCAACCATCATGAAGAGAATTACTTTGCCAATGCTATGCGATACAAATAGCATCTCAGAACCAGAAAGTCCCAATGCTGAGGCAGAACCTATTCCAAAGAGAATGTAACCCATCTGACTAATACTTGAATAAGCAAAGAATTTTTTGATATCATCTTGTACAAGAGCCATCATCCCCCCGTAGATCATGGTCCCAACTCCCCACAGGTTCAAAAATAATGCAAAATGACCATATTCCCCTGGCAAAAGCATAACTAACAATCTGAAGAAACCGTAAGCACCAACACCTAGCATTGCACCAGATGATAGTGCGTTAAGCGGAGTTGGGGCTGCCCTATACGTGTGCGGTAACCATATGTGTACAACAAATGCAGCCATCTTCACACCAAGTCCTACGATTATTGCCACTGCAGCAAACGCAAGAATACGATGCGGAATTGTATGTTCATGAATATCAGCATAGTTGAAACTTCCTGCATTGAACCCTATTGTAAGAAAACCAAGAAGAAGAATAACTGCCCCTACATGAGTCCAGAAGAAGAATAACAAAGCAACTCTTCGCTTTGCTTCATAACCCCAGAATGCAATGATAAAGAAGCCCGGAATCAACATGACCTCAAAGAATACATAGAATTCTATCAGATTTGTTGCAAGTACAGAACCTAGCATGCCCATGGCCATGACAAGATAAAGTGCAAAGTAAAGTCCGATCTGATTATTCACATAATTTTTCATTGCTGATGATTCGACCATTGCGGTAGGTCCATCACCGATCACTTGTTTTTGAGAATTCATTTTTTCTTCATATTGTGCAGTTATCTTAGCAACCATGTAGGGTTTTGAAAATATCACCACTACTGTTGAAATTACATATATCATTATTGCAAATGGTGATGCCAAACCATCCAACACTAGACCAAATTCTCCAAATTGCTGAGTCCACGGGTAATGTTCTTCATATGTTCCCGATAGTGATGCCACTACAATTAATGCAGTACAGTAAGCTAGTATTCCAAAGCTAAACCATGTTGCAGCGTTAGGCCCTGATTTTCTTCCAAGATAATATGCTACTGGAGATAACAACAATGGCAGAAAAATTGCCTGAAGTAAGATAAACTGCATTATCCTTTCAAGCTCCTAAAGTCTTCAATATCAATATTATTGTACATTCTGTATGCTACTATAACCAGTGCAAGTCCAACAGCGACTTCTGCTGCCGCGATTGCAATGGAAAAGAGAGCTAACGTTTGTCCCTGGCTGTTTGGGATGAATCTTGCAAATGCGACTAGATTCAGATTTGCAGAATTTATTATCATCTCTATCCCAAATAGCATTCTAATTGCATTTCGCTTTACAGCCATTCCGTAGATTCCAATGGCTAAAAGAGCCACTGAAACTAGAACAAAATCAATCAGCCCGTTGGTCATTTGTTATATCCTCCCTTCTTGCCAAAGTCAATGCACCGACTACTGATGAAGCCAAAACCAGTGCCATAACTATAAGAGCTGGTGAATAGTATGTTAGAAAGTCTTCACCTATTTTCTTGTAATCTACTGATGGTGAGTTTGTTTCTATTGATTTCATACCAGAGCCAATTATTATCATACCAATACCAAGCATCAATGCTAGCATGAGTCCTATTCCTGCATATCTCCTTCTCTTATCCTCAACCTTGTTGAATATCAGTTCACGTCTTACTAACATCACAGTGAATAGAATTAGTACTGCAATAGAGCCAACATAAACTGAAAGTTGAAACATTGCTACGAAAGGTGCATCCAATAACAAGAAAAATCCAGCTATGCCAGATAATGTTATCATAAGTGCTATTGAACCATAAATCAATGAACGAATTTCAAGTGCAACTATAGCACTACCAATTGTCAAAACAGAAAGAGCTAAGAATATTGCATCAACCATGTGTTGCACCCCTGTCATCAATCTTTATTTCCACATCCTGTGAGATCTTTGGCTTGATGCCAAGCTGAGCAGGGGTGTAAATCAAAGCAGATTTTGTAAAGGATGAAAGTTCATAGTCATTTGTCATGTATAATGCATAAAATGGACATGCGTCTACACACAAACCACAGAATACACACTTGCCATAATCTATCTGTGGCATTATTGCTTTTTTGTTTTGTTTCCATGTCTCATTTACCTTGACCATACCAATGGCTTCGGCTATTCCTTCACATGCAACAGCACAAAGCTGACAGCCCGTACAGTGTTCATGGTACAATATATGTCGGCCTCGCAGTCCGGCTATTCCTACACCTGTCTCTGGATTAAATTGAAAGCCATCGCCAACAAATTTCAGCTTCTGTTCAGGATAACGTAGTGTAAATCTTCTAATTGCAAGATGTTTTACTCCGGAGTTTAATGCCCTTATAATTCCGCCAACAGTACTCATTGAATTAATCCTCCCGGTCCCAAGACACCTGCGTATAACAATCCAAGAGCTATAAAGATGTTAATGAATGCAAGACCTATCAATTTGTACCAACCTGTGTGTAGTAACATATCTATTCTAATTCTTGGGAATACACCACGTGGCAATAAAATCAAAAATATGACTCCAACAGTTTTTATTACAAACCACAAAGTTCCATTGAGCATGTCTTGATCAAAGAGTGGAAGGCCTGCTATCTTTGCGGTTACCGGTCCTATGGTAATTCCTTGAGTCACTATATCTGCTGGAAAGGCTGGCCAAACCATTGGTCCGTTCCACCCTCCAAGGAATAATACCGTAAACAAACCGGCAAATGCATATAATTTCAGATATGTTCCGAGTTGAATTAGACCATACATCATTCCTGAAAACTCTGTCAGCCACCCTGCTACTATCTCACTTTCTGCTTCTGGAAGATCAAATGGTATTCTCTCAAGTTCTGCAAGTATACAAATGAAAAATACGATTGCACTAATAGGTGCAAAGACAATCCACCAAAAGTGTTGTTGTGATTCAACAATTTGTGAAAGATTCAATGTGCCTGTTAGAATGACAATGCTAAGCAAAGACAAAATCAACGGAATTTCAAATGCAATCATTTGGTGCAATGCCCTTAGGCCACCGATGAATGTCCACTTGTTATTTGCAGCCCAGGCAGTAAGGACAGATATTATTGGAAAGAATCCGATTGTAGCAAAAACTGCAAGTAATCCTACAGAAGGATTAGCAACTACCCATCCACCTGGGGCAACTGGAATCAGTGAGACAAAGGCACCTGCAGTACCGACAAATAGTAATGGTCCCACCCAAAAAATTGGTTTATCAGCCTTTGCTGGAATTATGATTTCCTTTGATATCAATTTTAGACCATCACCCATCAGCTGAAGTATGCCCTCTATCTTGCCACAATAAAGTGGTCCAACTCTAAGCTGCATCTTGGCTAGGAATTTTCTTTCAACGAAGATGGTAGCTGCTGCAAGAAGTGCAGCAAATCCAAATCCTGGAAATGCAATAACATGGAAGAATGTGGTATGGAGCAGTGTCTTGATTATAGGTAATGTACGTGATGGATCTGCCATCCAAGTCATGGCAAGATATGGTGTTAGCAGTTGATGATTGATAACTGGCATCTTGATGTAAAATAATATGACAAAGACGATTGGGAGTCCAACAAGCGAAAATATTAGCAGAACCCAGAAGACAATATCAAACAACGAAGCAATGAACCTGCTCAGTCTGAACTGCGGTGCAATTGTTGACATTTACCTGTCTGCCTCCACAGGCCAATAATTAAGACTCCAATAAACAGCAGGCATGTTACCTAACAATTCTCCTTTTAACAAGTATGGCATACAAATCAAATTTCTAAATGAACCAACGCTTATCTTGACTCTATATGGTTCAGGTCTATTGTTTGATACTATGTAATATCCAAGTGCCCCTCTGCCAGATTCTACTCTTTTGTACACTTCATCATTTCCACCTTTAGGATTTGGTTTTAGCTTTGTGCGTACAGATCCTGACTTGGGCATCTTTCTTATTGCATCTCTAATTATCCTACAACTTTCAAACATCTCAAGATAGGGAATGTAAGATCTTGCATAAGAATCGCCTTCCTTCATCACTACAGTTTCAAAATCCAAATTTTCATAGACATCGTATGGTTCCTTCTTTCTTACATCATAATCCACGCCCGAAGCCCTCAGAACAGAACCAGTAGTGCCAAGCCTTATCGCATCTGTTCTTGACAATACACCAGTTCCTTCTGTTCTACTTATTAAAATAGGATTTTTGTAGAATATGGCTTGGTATTCTTTTAGTCTTTTTTCTAAATAGTCTACTTGTCTGAGACATCTTTCTTCAAAGTTGGCAGGCAAGTCATTTCGTACTCCACCAGGTACAAGATATGCGTGAGTTACTCGTGCACCTGACATTGCCTCTAAAAGGTCAATGAACAGTTCACGATCTCCTGCTGGCCACATGAACATAGTAGAGTGACCCAGAAAAATACCATAGATTGCAAGCCAGTAAAGTGCATAGATGCACCTGTTGAGTTCAGCCGCTATTACTCTGATATATTTTGCTCTCTCTGGAACTTCGATTCCCAGTAGTTCTTCCACTGCAAGACAGTATGGATAAAGAATGTTTGATGAATCGTGAATTACTGGTCTTTCCAAGTGTGGAATGTTTTGAATATAGTTTCTGTACTCTGCCATTTTTTCTTCGCCACGATGTACATAGCCAGGATCAGGATCACATGAAACAATGTAATCACCATCTACTTTTATGATAAGCCGCATATGGCCGGAACCCGGATGTTGTGGTCCAACGTTGAGCGTCATTATCCTATCATCTACTTTCTCAAGATGTATTCCCGGAGGTAACGATGTTGTCATTTTATCGTCCCTTTATCTTGAAATCTTTCCTAAATGGTGGAATATCTGCCCAATCTTCTGGGAGAAGTAATCTTCTATTATCTGGATGACCTTCAAAGTATACACCAAACATTTCAAAACATTCTCTTTCATGAAACTCAACACTGTAAAAAACCTCTCTAATGGATGTCATTCTAGAGCTATCTTTTCCTGGATTTGGAATTTCTTCACGAGGTACTCGAGTGGCAAGTGTTAGAACCTGATTAGCTAGTTTTTCATCCGTGTAAGAACCCAAATGATAAACAACCTCAATTTCTTTTGAATCTGGATAATCTACGCCCGAAACCGATTCGGCATGATCATATCCTAGTTCATCGCGAATAAAATAAGCAACATCTAAGATATCTTCTTTTTTTGTAGAGACTCTAAATCGATTTGTTCGCACATAATCTACACTTACTTTAGAGCCAAATTTTGAAGCAATTTTATCAGAGATCGATTTTTCAAATTGAGGAATTGGCCTTGGGTTAATTGGAGCATCAGGGGAAAAATCAATGCCTTTTTCTTCATAAAATTTTTTTGCTTCGTCTTTTGATAAAGACTTGTCATCTTCAGAAGATACCCCCGCAGTCTCACTAGGTTGCCCATCCTTTTCGTTTTCTGAACTCATGGTTATGCACCCTTCATCCGTTTAATTTTTTCCTGAAGTAACATGCATCCTTGAATAAGAGTTTCAGGTCTTGGAGGACAGCCTGGAACATAGATATCAACCGGAAGTATTCCGTCGATACCAGGAAGTACATTGTATGAATCAAAGTACAATCCGCCAGTAATTGCGCATGCACCCATAGCTATTACATACTTTGGATCAGGCATTTGATCATAAACCATTCTTAATCTAGGCGCCATCTTTCTTGTAATCGTACCCATTACAACAATAAGATCACATTGTCGAAGAGAGCCAAAGGCTTCTATAATTCCAAATCGTTCCACATCATATCTCGGACTTGAGGCAGCGCCAAATTCTACGCTACAACATGCAGTTTCAAGGTGCACAGGCCATAACGACCAAATCCTACCCCAGTTTATAGCATAATCCAAAGGTTTACCAACAGCCCTTACAAGGACTTCGCCTAACTTTCCTACTAGAACGTTAGTAGCGTGCGGTGCAGTATCTTGATTAAAAAACTCCTTTAGCATTTCTCTTTCCTACTTCGAATTCTTGCAATATTTGATTTAAAAGTTACCAAACGTTTTTCCTCCCTGCCTGATACAAAGCGTAAGCAAAAGCTGCAAACATTATCCCGAGAAAGGCAATTATTGGAAGAGTGTCCGCTTTTGGCAAACCTATGATACTGCTACCCCACGCATACAGGAAAATTGACATAACATCAAAGACAACAAACATCAGTACATAGGAATAGTATTGCATCATGAAATGTGTACGGCCCTCTTCTTTTGGAACTTGGCCCGATTCCATAGGAAGGAACTTGACGGGGCTGCTGGTTCGTTTAGGCGCAATCATTCGAGAAAGAATTAGAGCTGGACCCGTTGCTACAACTGCAAATCCAAACATTAGTAAAACTGGACTAAAACTACTTGCAGCTTCTCCTACCAAAGCAGCTAACAAGCCAATCGGAGAGTATAAAAAGCTATGCACATTGTGCGATCATTATTTTGATTTGAAAGTAATTTTTCATCAATTTTCCATAAATTAATCAATAATCTTTATTGATTAATCAGAAAGAATTTTCTGAAAATAAACAACTTTTCCATTCTTGAAAATGATTGATATATGACCATGGTCGAACTCTCGTATGGTAAACGTTGGAGACAAAGCACCATCTTTTACCTTGGTAGACACAGACCTTAAGATGCAAAGTTTGGATGACTTTAAAGGAAAGAAAGCCGTTCTGTCATTTTTTGTTGCAGCAAGTTCTCCAGTATGCACCAAAGAGATGTGTACTTTCAGAGATAGTTGGGATGAAATCTCAAAACTTGGCGCTCAGGTAATAGGCATAAGCAACGATGGACCGTTTGCTAACAAGGCATTTGCGGAAAGCCATCATCTCAATTTCCCAGTGCTCGGAGATTACAAAAGCCAAACGATTCGAGACTATGGAATATTAATGCCTGATCTGTTGCATGTCAAAGGATACGACGCAGCTAAACGATCTATTTTCATTGTAGATGAGAAAGGAATTGTTGTGTACAAGTGGGTCTCTGACAATCCCCTGATAGAACCAAACTACCAAGAGATAGTTGACTTTCTAAAGAAAGGAAAGTAATTCCTTCTAAACTTTATTTTCTTATTTTTAACAATATACTGTTTTATTCTATTTCTGCAAGAACATCGTTTTTTGCAACTGATCCGCCTTGCTTTACTTTTAATGATTTTACCACACCATCTTTGTGTGATTTAATTGAGACCTGCATCTTCATGGACTCCAAAACGCACACTATGTCTCCCTTCTTTACATTGTCGCCTTGTGATACATTTATTGAAACAACCCGTCCAGGGATTTGGCTTTTCAAATTCACTTGTGAATCGGTAGTTGATTCTATACCAGAGTTTTTGTAAACAACCTTGTCCAAATCTGGACGTTTGTTAAAGGTTAGTTTGACGCCATCTACCACTACTGTAATCTTTGACGTACTGTTTTCCAGATATTTTGCAATATGAAATGAATTATCTAGCATGAATTCAATTTTTTCATGGCTCATGTTTAAGATCTTTAGATGACGTTCATTATTACTTATTTTTATAACAAATTCATTATTTCCAAGTGACTTGACTATCTCTCCATCCAGATTTTCATCAGTGTTTTCAAGTTTGAATTTCATTTCTAATTTCTATCCAATTGGGCTTTCCATCGAAGGCTTTGTTCTTTATGTGGTCTTATCCTATTTTTGAGAAATTCAGAGTGTATTAATGTAGCAGCCAGTGCAGCATCAGACTTTTGTGATGCATCTTTTTTAAGATCATCACGCAGTCTGTCGAGAATCTTGAATCTTTCAAGAAAGTCAGTAGATAGATCTCCCGAAATGAATTCTTTAGTATCAAGTATAGTCCTATAGAGCGGAATGGCAGTTTCCACCCCTTCTATGTAAAAGTCTGAAAGTGAAATTTGCATTCTTTGTCTTGCTTCTTCAAAGTTTTGGCCCCATGTGATAAGTTTTGCCATCAACGAGTCATAATATGGAGATACTGTGCAGCCAGGATACAGATAAGAGTCAACTCTTACTCCTGGTCCTGAAGGAATATTGACATCGTAAACCCGTCCTGTAGACGGAGCAAAGTCTAGAAATGTATCTTCTGCATTTATTCTACATTCTATTGCACAACCATTTATCTTGAGGTCTTTTTGTTTGAATGGTATTTCTTTTCCATTTGCAATATCAATTTGCAGTTTTACAAGATCTAATCCAGAAACAAATTCGGTTACTGGATGTTCAACTTGTAGTCTGGCATTTATTTCAATAAAGTAGAATGTACCATCATCCAGTCTGAGAAACTCTGCGGTACCCGCATTAAGATAATCTACTGCAATTGCTGCATTTACTGCTAGTTGACCTATCTCATCACGAGTTTTTTGGTCAACCACAGGAGATGGCGACATCTCAATTAATTTTTGATGGCGTCTTTGTATTGAACACTCTCTTTCAAAGATGTGTACTGCATTTCCGTGTTTGTCTCTGGCTAATTGAAGTTCAATATGTCTTATTTTTGGCAGAAACTTTTCAACAAAAAGCGCTGACTTGCCAAAGGCAGATTTTGATTCTCCTGCTGCAAGATCAAATGCTTGTTTTAGTTCATTTTCATTATGTACAAGTCTAATTCCTCTACCACCACCACCAAATACTGATTTTAGCAAAACAGGATATCCTATATCATGTGCTATATCAAGTGCCTTTTCTACTTCTTCAACTATTCCAGGACTGCCTGGAACAGTTGGTACTTTTGCCTTTGCCATTGCTGCTTTGCATAACATCTTGTCGCCACAAAGCCTCATTGATTTTCCAGAAGGACCGATGAAGTTGAGTTTATTTTTTTCACAAAGATCAGCAAAGTCGGCATTTTCGGATAGGAAGCCATATCCTGGATGAATTGCGTCAGAACCCGAGTTTAACGCTACCTCCACTATCTTTTCCATGTTAAGATAGCTTTGTGCAGGAGAAGGCGGACCTATATGATATGATTCCAAGGCCATCTTTACATGTTTAGAGTTTACATCTTCGTCTGAATAGACTGCCACTGATTTTATTCCTAGTGCATTACATGTTTTGATTACACGAATAGCAATTTCCCCTCTGTTTGCGATGAGAATTTTTTCTATCATATCTCAGAGATTTATGTTTCCATGTTTACGTGGAATTCTTCGTTCCCTTTTATTTGAAAGACCTTCTAAAGCACGAATAATAGCGGGTCTGGTCTCAGCGGGGTCTATCACGGTATCAATAGTGCCACATGAAGCAGCCACGTAGGGATTTGCAAATTTTTCAGTAAAATTATCAACAAGTTGTTTTTTCAGGGCTATTGGATCTTTTGCAGTATCAATCTCCTTCCTATTCATAATTCTCACTGCAGCCTCTGAACCTAGCACAGCAATCTGCGCCGTTGGCCACGCATAATTCATGTCTGTACCCAAGTTCTTGCTACCCATTGCGATGTAAGCGCCTCCGTAAGCTTTTCCAATTATAATTGTAATCTTAGGCACTGTTGCTTCACAATATGCATACAAAAGTTTGCTTCCGTGACGAATTATGCCTCCATGTTCTTGCTGTGTTCCTGGCATGTATCCTGGCGTATCAACAAGAGTAACAATTGGTATATTATAACAATCACAAAATCTAACGAATCTTGAGGCCTTGTTTGATGAATCTATATCAAGTGCACCTGCTAATACCATGGGCTGATTTGCAACTATTCCGACGGTTTTGCCATGTAGTCTGCCAAATCCAACAATAATATTTGATGCAAATAATTCATGAATCTCAAAGAACTGATGATTATCAACAATTGAATGTATGATTTCTTTCATATCATACGGCTGCAATGGGTTTTCTGGAATTATATTTATCAAATTGTTATCTAGCCTGTTTGGATCATCACCAGTATCTACTACCGGTGGTTCTTCAGTGCTGTTTTGAGGTATGTATGACAATAGGGACTTGACAATGTCCATGCAGTGATATTCATTCTTGGCAACAAACTGGGAAACACCACTAATTTTTCCATGTGACATTGCGCCCCCAAGTTCATCAAATGAGACTTCTTCTCCGAGAACCGTTTTGACTACCTCAGGACCAGTAACAAACATGGTTGCAAGTTTGTCTACCATGATAACAAAATCTGTCATGGCAGGAGAATACACTGCGCCCCCTGCAGATGGACCTATACTACAAGTGATTTGAGGAACCACGCCAGAAGCACGTTGATTTTGGTAAAATATGCTGGCAAAACCATCAAGACTTAGTATGCCTTCTTGAATTCTGGCTCCTCCTGAATCTATTATTCCAATTACGGGGCAACCCACACGTGTTGCATGTTCCATGACTTTAGTTATTTTTTTGGCACCCATCTCACTTAATGTTCCACCAAGAACGGTAAAATCATAGGCAAAAAGGAAAACCTTACGACCATTTATTGTTCCGTAGCCACTTACTACGCCATCCCCAAAGAATTTCTTGTTTTGCATATCAAATTCGTAATAATGATGAGTTACAAGAGCATCTATCTCGGTAAAACTACCTTCGTCAAGTAGAAGATCAATTCTTTCTCTTGCAGTAAGCTTACCCTTTTCATGTTGAGATTGAATTCTTTCCTCTCCGCCACTCTGTTCTGCTTGTCGTTTCTTCTGAAGAAAATTTTTCAGTTTTTCAGAGTGCATATTTCGAATTAGAAGCGGCTACTAACCTATATTAATTTACTCAGGTTTGACTTCTCTAATTCCGTCTCGACCACCCTTTGCATTTCTGAAAACATTCATCCCTATATGATAATTCTCCCATAATGTTTCCAATACCTGCAGTTGTTCAGCTGTTTCCTGCAAAGTCTCGCTATTTGCATTGGGATCAGACTGTAGTTTTCTAGCCTTTTCTCTTGTCTCGGCAAGCAGGGCTTCAAGTCCCACTTCATAGTTTGATTCTCCATGGAATACCGGATCAAGTGGGGTAATTTTGGTGGTCTTGTCTGACATAGGTCCACTCCATTATGGGTAAATTTTAACTTTTTACTTCCGTTACGCACCCAAGGTTTGATCGATAAATTCAATCTCTGATATGTAGGATTGGAAACTGTTTTGCAATACTCTTCTGATATAGGATAAAAGATTCTTTTTCTTCATAGCATTTCTTGCATATGCATAGCTGCGAGACTTTACTTCTATCACAGTCATCTGCAAACTCACATTGCTGGCATCCCGCAGGTCCTCCGCAAATAGCACACTTTAATTCTACAACCTCAGCACATGTTTGATGCTTTACTCCCAGTCCTTTAGCCCACAAGGCTACTTCATTTACCTCAATTTTTTTCTTGCAAACTATGCAAGTTCCAGGAAATTTCATAGGTATGGAACGCCAGCTCATTTTATGACAGCAATCTCCTTTTGGATAATTTCATTTTCAGCCTCGTTGAAATCCATTACTAGTGTCTTATTTTTAACACACATCAAAAGATAAGGAAGATAAAAAGTAGCGAAATTACTTTTAGAGACATGCATTTTCTTTGCAAGATTTGCCTCCAATTCTTTTATTGCTTTGCCATCCCATCTTAACCTCGTTACCAGAGGCCAAGGAAGGTTATATTGGGAATATCTAATTGGAGCACCTTCCCTGTAAAGTCTTACAAGGATTGAATCTAGATACCGCAAAAGTCTCCACTGTTGCTTTCGTATTATTTTTCCATATAGCATGTCGGCTTCTGATATTACATCAAGCATTTCTTTCATGTCTTTCGTTGAGAGTGAACTTGTGATTACGCTTGAATAAAATGCGTTGATCTTTTCTTGTGGATCTATTCTTAAAGAATAAAGTATTGCCATTGCTTCCGTTGAGGATTTTGCTTTGAAAAATGCGTTGATTGCAGATTCTACATCTGTTGTTTCAAAGGATTTGTCTGTTTGTGGTTCGAATCCAGACACGCGGATTTGGGTAGAATTTAGAATTGATCTTATATCTCCTCGTGAATCAAGAACTAGTTTTATCATGGTTCCAATCTTAAGTGAAGCACCTTCTTTTCGTAAAATCGCATCTAGATAGAATCGTAATAATCTAGGAGGAATTGGATTCATCCTTATTATTGTTGTAACTTTCTTTATGTCTTTCATTTTATCAGAATTATCAGAATTTGCAGCTAGGATTATAGGAACAGTTGGTTCCTTTAGAATATCTACTAGTGCAGCAACGCCTCCAAAATCAGATCTTCCATGGATTCCATCTACTTCATCTACGAAGATCATGATTTTGCCAAGAATGCCAGCATTTCCCAAAGCTGGATTGAGTATCTCTTGTATGCGCTGTTTATTCCTAACATCGCTTGCATTGAGGCTTATCAGATCATACCCAAATTGTTTTGCTCCAAGTAATGCCATGGTAGTCTTTCCAATGCCTGGGGGTCCAACCAGTAGTAATGGCTTTGTACCCTTGATCCACTTGGCAACCCACTTGACAAATGATTGCTTTGCTTCTTCATTACCAATCATTTCAAGAAGATTTTTTGGCCTATATTTTTCAGACCACATCATTTTATATCACTTGGGTAGCTTTGAATCAAATTCTGACCAAAGTTTTTGTTTTTGTAGCTGGTTAAACCAAAAGGAATTGTAATGCTCTACAGTAAGAAATAGAAATTCAAGAAAGTCTCTGTGTGAGAAGCTTTCTGGTAAAAGTTCCAAGGCAAGTCTTGCTTCACTTAGATATAGTTCACTTTTTTTCATTGTAAATTCAAATCCTTTTTGTACACTATCTGTAAGTGTAGTGTAATAAAGTGGCCAAGAAGGCACTTTGACAAACTTGTTTTTGATAGAATCCTCGATCTCGTTGCCGCATCCTACTGATTCTGCTGCTTTTGCCATTCCCAGATAGAAGATTTCTCCCAAGGGAAGACGAGCAAGTGCCATGTTTTTTCCTGCGGTACCCATAACGGCTCTATATTTTTTATAACATTCAATCATTGCCTCTTCAGTTATGCCCTTTGGTTTCATTTTTAGTTTAAAATCAACATACTGACCCACTCTGGCATCTTTGAAACCTTTCTCAAATTCTTCCAATACTTGTTGGCCTCCACTTTCAATCTTAGTTCTAGCAAGCTGCAAAATGTATGGATTCATTAGTTTGTAGTCATCAAGATATTCCACATCTTCATCTTTATCCATTATTCTGTCCATTGGTTCGCTTAGATCTATTGCAATAATGTGACCATCTATTAGGTCAGTTTTCTTTTTTGCATCTGTTGTATCCCCAAAATGTTGCGATGAGGCATCATAAAGAGCACTAAAGACGGGGAATGTCATTTTAACAAAATTAGAATTAAGAATTCTTGTCACCCTATCAAACAAGGTATCATAATCCTCTAGTCTCTTTTTGACTGAATCTGTCTGGGATTTCTCAAGAATTATTTCGTTTGAGCCTACTTCTGCGGCAAACTTTTCTTGAGTTTCATCAGGAGTATTGTCAGATTTTATTTGCCTTAATAGATCTTCGGCAAATCTCTTTGTAAATTTTGGCAGTTCATCCTCTGCTTCTTTTTTGTATTTATCAAATTGCCTGTAACCCTTACTCTTGAACAAGGCCTGTTTTACTATATCCTTACCTGGCTTTGTTGACATTAGCGCTTCTTTGCTAAAAATTGATTCGTCTTTACTGCTCACATATTGGCACAACTTCTTTTGCTATTTATGCATTGAGAGTTATTTTCTCTATTACTTGAAATAAATTAGGATTGGGAATAAAAAACTTGTGAAAAAAATCGATGTTTTGGAAGAAGCTGCAAAGAGAGTTTATGATAATGTCAAACATCTTCCCGGAACAAAAGAATCAGCTGGAGATTTTGGTAGGGGTGCAGGCGGAGACATATCAAGAAGAATAGACATAGTAGCAGAAAAAACGGTTTTAGATTATCTAAGAGAAATCAATTTTCCATGCATAGTTCTCGGAGAAGAATGTGGCAAGGTGGAAATTTCAGAGAATCATGATGGTTTCATAATAATGGATGCAGTAGATGGATCTACAAATGCTGTAAGAGGCATTCCCTTTTCTTGCTGTTCTCTTGCATTTGCTACAGAGAATAGACTTAGTTCCGTTACTGATGCAGTGATTATCGATTTGTATAATGGAAACCTGTATTCTGCATCAAAAGGGCAAGGCGCTTTTATGAATGGGAAAAAAATCACGGTTCACAAGGAAAAGCCGCTTTATTTTGTAGTGGGTCTTGACTTGTCAGGAATATCACTTGATTCTCTGCAAAAGTTGTCTCCTATCATTTCAGCGTCAAACCACATCAGACATTTTGGTGCTGTTGCATTAGAGCTTGCAATATTTGCCCGTGGTATGGTAGACCTATTTGTAGACCTTAGAGAAAAGCTCAGAATCACAGATGTTGCTGCTGGATACCTCATAGCATTAGAGGCGGGGGGGATCATAGTTGATAAGAATGCAAATCATCTCGATTCTGATCTTGGATATGACAAAAAAATCTCTTTCATTGCAGCAGCCAGCCAAGAAATCCTCAATGAAACAATTGAAAAATTGAATCTGTCAAAATGAGCGTAGAAGGTGATTATTCGTCCTAAATCGCTAAAGAAAAGTGTAAGCGCCCTTGGCGGGATTTGAACTCGCGTCGAGGCCGTGACAGGGCCCCATTCTAGACCGGGCTATACAAGGATTGGATTTACCCAATCCCCTCTATACTACAAGGGCGTTGA
>JBOGQT010000003.1:0-18533 GCA_050749105.1 Nitrosotalea sp.
ATCTAAAACC
This sequence comes from Nitrosotalea sp., assembly GCA_050749105.1. GTDB lineage: Archaea > Thermoproteota > Nitrososphaeria > Nitrososphaerales > Nitrosopumilaceae > Nitrosotalea. The sequence continues at coordinate 11 of JBOGQT010000003.1, forward strand.
TCCATTTAATGAAGAAACTGCAAGAGCCAAAGTAAAAGCAGCACAAGATGCTTGGAATACTAGGAATCCTGAACTTGTGGCAAAGGCTTACACTCATAATTCAAAATGGCGTAATCGTACAGAGTTTTTCACCGGCACCGAAGAAATTATAAAATTTCTGAAACGAAAGTGGGCAAAGGAACTCGATTATCGCCTCATGAAAGAACTTTGGTGTTATACTTGGAATAGGATTTCGGTGCGTTTCGAATATGAATGGAGAGATGCTGATAATGATCAGTGGATGCGTACTCATGGCAATGAACATTGGAAATTTGATGAAAATGGCCTGATGCAAATACGTGATATGAGTGGCAATGATTATCCAATAAAAAAGTCAGAAAGAAAGTATCTCACAACATGAATAGATAGATACACAAGATCTTGGAATATGTTCAATCCATGTGATAAAAAATAGTCACAGAATATAGACAAAACCGAAAATACCATATCTACAAATAAAAAGAAAACAATCCTAGTGTACTAGGATTGTCATCATTATTCCTGTCACGATAATCATTCCAAGACACAAAAATTAGCCCAAGATAATACAAAAGGACACTAAATTTCTGAGAATCAACATCCAATTTTTATGTGATTAATAACGCCCATAAATTACGAAATGGCAAGATTAGTAAGAAAAGATGCTACTGGTCCAATGAAAATCAAAGTAGGAGATGAAATCAAGTGGATTTGCATGTGTGGTTTGAGCGAAAATCAGCCATTCTGTGATGCCTCACACAAAGGAATGGATGAAGAGCCTGGCAAACTTTACATGTATGACAAAGACGGAAAGAGAATCGAGATCAAGCAATCTGACGAAACCTACAAGAATTTCATGGAATAATCATTGAAGAAGCTCACACATCATGTGAAAGAAAAAAGGCGATACAAAAGTTGCTACAAACGAAAGGTATAGAGAGAAGATCAAGTGATGGTTACAGGATTAGGATTCTAACCCTTTTTGCATTTTTGAAATTAATTTCTCAAGTTTCTCTGAATCAATTTCTATCTCTTGACTAACACTGCCTAGAGGACATGCCGATATTGAAAACTGCATTATTGATATGAGTATCTTGATTTCTTCTTCATTAAGATCTATGGCAGTCAATGATTGATTTGCGCGTACATTTGATATAAACGAACAATATGATTCCTATTATTGATAATTATAATTACAAATGATTGCAAACTATTCCATAATTCCCGATAATATCGTCATCTTGATAAGTGGATTATTCCTTTCACTAGATGTTGAAACAATTTGAAGCTTGGAAATGAGTTTGCATCAAAACAAGAAAAGGATCATAATCTTGAAAATGTTCTTGTATTGCAAGGAGGAGGCTCACTTGGGGCGTATGAGTGCGGAGTTTTCAAGGCATTAGATAAACACGATATAAAGTTCGATATCGTATCTGGGACATCCATTGGAGCAATCAATGCAGCAATAATTGCAGGAAGCAAAAATGATTATCCCTCAAAGGATCTTGAGACTTTTTGGACTACTTTAATAGAAAAACCAATCCCGTCATTTCTGCCAGAGAAATTTAGAGCCATTCTGTCTTCAACATATTCGAGTTTTTATGGAAACCCAAGTGCTTTTGCCGCTTTATGGTTAAACCCATGGCTGTTTAGTACTTCATTTAATCACCCATATCTTTATGACATTACTCCCATGAAAGAAACACTCAGGGAGTTTGTAGATTTTAGCAAGTTAAAGGAACCTAGAAGACCCCGCCTTGTTGTAACTTCAACTGACATAAAAAAAGGAACACGCGTTGTATTTGACAGCAAACACCATGACATCAAGGTTGAAAATGTACTTGCAAGCATTGGATATCCATTCTATGGAATATCATGGACGGAAATAAATGGGAAATACTTTTGGGATGGTGCTCTGCTCAATAACACACCGTTGATTGCTGTAATGGATGCCTCTCCTAAGAAGGACAAGATCGTTTTTGTAACAGACCTCTTCCCGCATGAACAGGATGATCTGCCCAAAAACATGTTGGAGTCATGGCATAGAGCTCGGGATATAATGTTTGCAGATAAGACACAATGGGCCATAGATGTTTCAAAAAGGACTGAGAATCACCTTGATCTTATACAAAAAATGTATGACATTTTAGAAACCAGTCATCTTGATGATAAAAACAAGCCCAAACTTGAAGAGATTAAACAAGAATATCAAAGACTTGTTTTTGAACAGGGTGCCATAATAAAAAAAATAATCAGAATAGAGCGTAAGGAGGATGTACATTATCTTTTTGAGGATGCTGATTTCTCATCAGGAACCATAAAGAAACTCATTGAAGAAGGAGAAAAAAATACTGAGCAGATTCTTGCAAAGATGTAGGAATAGGGAAGATGAACCTTAGGTTTCGTTATTTTAGGATTGATTTGATATCCCTTATTCTTACAGATGCTTTTCCACGTAATGGAAAGTGCATTACAAAAGATTTCGAGGAATGGATGTCATCTTGCCAGCCAAATCGGAATTTCTTGACACCTGAAAATTTCTCGTAAGTCACTTTTCCAATAAAGCATACTATATCAGGTTCGTGGTTCCGGATTGTCTTCAAAATTCTTTTTCTTCCTGCCTCCTCCTCCCCTCTGATTAGTTCAGATACGTCACGGGTGGGCCTGTTTATGATGTTTAGAAAACCGAATTTGTATACTTGGTTGAACTTTGTGTTATACATCTGCTTCAATTTGCAATCATCTCTTAATTCATCAACATCTTCATCAATAACACCTGATCTGCTCAAGAGATACCAAAACATTTTATTATTTGAGAAGGGCACGCCCCGACGATAGGAACCAGGATGAGGGTTTATACCTACAAAGAAAACCCTCATGTTTTTTGATATCTTGTATCTTATCATCTAGATCACGGATATGTAATATTATGGCCTTTTACTTTGGCAAATGGCGTGAGGATATGCTCACGAGTAGATATTTTGCTTGATATGTGAAGGGCTTTGACATGACGTACTAGTAAGGCATCTGCGACCAATGATCTGTGACACCGAAAGGGATTTCCTTCCGCACACATGATCGCGACAGTATGCTCCTTGCTTAATGCAATTAACTGTGCCAATGAAGAGTCAAATTCCTTTGTTTGCATGTAATCAGCAAACCCGCGAAATGACAAGTTATGCCATCCCAAATTAATTGAATTCTTATCTGAGTGTCTCAACCCGCCCAGACCCTTCATGTGCAGATATCTTATCTTGTGGTCTTTCAGTTTTTTCTTCAAAGCATCTTCGTTGAATTGCGGATTATATCTTGATTTTGGTATCGTCCTGATATCTACAAGATAATCGACAGAGTGTGCCTTCAATAAATCTATGAAAGACCCTATTGTTCGGGTTGAATGACCCACGACAAATATGGCAGGCATTTCATATCACGTTATACTTTTTCCAGCTTGGAAAGCAATGCCTCAATCTTTTCTGCATCAATTGCAAAATCAGGGTTTATGCTTTCCACTGGGCAGGCCCCTTCTGAGAATTTTAATATTTCAATGAGCAACTTGACTTCTTTCTCATCAAGTGTTATCTGTTTGTCCATTTAATTATTCACCTCTATATCCAAGAAAACATCGTCATTTATTTCGTTTACTCTAGTTTTCGTATCTCTTGATACCCGATTTACAATGTGCCACCCCGAGTGGGTTTCCAGTACGTATGTCATAATACTCACGATGACTACTAATAGCTCATCTCTCTGATAAAGGACTGCAATAGAATTGTTGCAATTTCATGCGTCATGCTAAATAGACTCTGAAACTGATTCTAAGATGTAATGACCGTACAACTAGAGATCTCAAGGGACATGCAGAGAAAGCTCGATCTAATCGATTCTCTGTGTTTGTACTCTGATTTGTCGGTGGAAACAATAGCCCAGACAGCAGACATGGATGTGAAATATGTTCAGAAAATAATTGATAATCTAATTAGAAAAGATGCCGTAGAAGCATTGTACGAGCAAAGCAACATGTCAATAGAACATGTTATGAAAAAAGATGTTGCAAGTCTTGATTGTTCTAAAACTGCCCTTGATGCAGCAACTCTGATGATTGAAAAAGGAGTGGGTTGTGTTGTGGTGACTGTACAAGGCAGGCCATTTGGCATGATAACTGAGAGGGATATCTTATGTCAAATGATCGTCTTCGACAAACGACTTGCAGACATCTCTCTTGAAGTAATAGCATCAAGACCACTGATCCGCGTATCTCCAATAGAAACAGTTGGAAAGGTGGCAGATCTGATGATGAAAAACAGCATACGTAGGGTTCCAGTGGTGGAAGACGACAATCTTGTTGGGATGGTTGTTGTAAAGGATCTTGCAATGCTTTTGTCTTCTACAAAAAGGCCTAGCTTGGCAAAGGCCATACTTAAAGCAATATCGGGGTCAAGGAATATTTGACACGGAAGGGTTGCAGTTCTTGATGGTTTCTTCAAAAATACGCATAACTGATGCTTCTGACAGTATCCTAAAGGAAATAGAATTGTTAATTTTGAAAAGAAAGAAGATTGAGGAAGAATTCGTTATTCTCAGAAAGAGACTCCGTCAAAAGAAAAATACCACTATAATAAACTCGGCAAATTGGGAAGACTGGAAGCTATTAAGTTTGGAATACGATGAGATAAAAAAGATCATCGGAGATATTGATGAAAAATACCTAGCCTTAAAAAGACTCAGGCATGAATTAAAAAAATAACCTGATAAATCTAATCAAATTAGATTTTGTAGTACTTTTGATCATTTTTTATTTTTTAGAATCTCACTTAGAACCAATACATTGTTGTGCTCTTCGTCTCTTGCAGAGTACAGCAGTGTAACAATTTTCTTTTCTTTTTCAATCTTTTTTATCTCCTTGATAAATTCTGTTTTTTCTTTTAATTCATTCTTGTATTTGGATTTGAAACCCTGCCATTTTTTTGGATCATGTGAAAACCACTTTCTCAGCTTATCTGATGGGGCGATCTCTTTCAGCCATAGATCGATTCTTACCTCATCTTTAGAAAGTCCTCGTGGCCATAATCCGTCTACAAGAATCCTAAAACCATCACTTGGGGAGGGATCCTCATAAATTCTCTTGATTTTGATCATAACGATTTCCTAGGCCTCTACAATCTCTCCTAACGTTACCGTCTCGTCTTTTAGAACGAAGATATCATCAAATCTGATTCGTTTTGTAATGAGCCTCTTGACAGAATTGAGATCTTCTTTGCTGTTTACCAACATTACTGCATTAACAACGCCATCGAAAAGGTACATCTTCATGAAATGGCCTTCGTCTGTATTACCTCGAACAATTACGGTATCATATTTTCCCATATCTCCATAGACTCCTATTCTAATATCAAACATGAAGGAGAAGAAATACGGCAAATCTGTCATAGGTTCAAGTTGTCCTGCCATGTTTGCCCCTGCGATCTTGCCATGTCTTATTGCCAGATCATAGTGTTCTAATCTCATATGTCTTCCAAAAATCGGACTGTAGAAATTTGCCACATCGCCTGCTACGTATACATCTGGTACTGGTGTCTGGAGGTATTCATTGCACCAAATGCCATTGTCCACTTTTAATCCGGCATTCTTTGCCAATTCTACATTAGGCAATATTCCTATCCCTACAGCTACAAAATCAGCCTCGATTTTGTTACCTGACTGGGTCTCAACTGCTACAACTTTTCCATCTTTTTCTATGAATTGTTTTGGTATGGTACTTGCAAGAATTTTTACTCCTTTCTTTTCAAAATAATCATGTAACCACAATGAGGTTTCTTCATCAAAAACTCTTCCGAGAATCTTGTTTCCAACTTCGATTATGGTGGTGCTGATGCCTTTCTTGGTAAACGATGCTGCCAGTTCACAGCCAATAAAACCCCCTCCTATCACCACTGCCTTCTTTGCAGTCTGCATCGCTTCTTTGATGGCATCACTGTCTTCTATAGTACGGAGATAAAACACGTTTTTCAAATTTGAGCCAGGGATATCTAGGCGACGGACATGTCCGCCTGTTGCCAAGAGTAACTTTTTGAAGTGGATCTGAGAGTTGTCTTCAAGACTGATTGATTTTTTCTGTACATCAAGAGTTATCACTTTTTTATTTGGGAGGATCTGTATTTTCTGGGATTTGTAGAAATCTTGCTTTTTGAAGTAGAGTATATCTTTTGGCATATTTCCGTACAAGTAATTTTTTGACAATGGTACGCGATCGTATGGAAGGTGATTCTCGTCAGTGAGCAAAAGTATGCTGCCTTTGGCGTCATTTTCTCGAATTGAAATTGCCGCGTTACCTCCTGCAAGACCTCCTCCGATTATGGCATAGTCGAATTCTTCCATTGTTCTCACTCCCAATTATCCATCATCTTCAAACAATAACTGCATACAGGATAACCTGTATCTTCGTCGAACTCAGTTTTGCATCTCTTGCAGACTTTCTTCTGTTTGCTTAATTCTTGAGTATCTTTCGTATTAGAATCTCATCTTCCCGTATTTTTACTTCATATGTTGATACTGGTTGTTCTGCTGGGGGTGCCTTGACTTCTCCTGTTCTTATATCGAATCTAGCCCCATGCCAGGGACACTCGACTTCAAAACCATCAAGGGTTCCTTCATTTAGTGGACCCTCTTCATGGGTGCAAACATTGTTTATTACATAAAATTTTCCGTCTAGGTTAATAACGCAAAGAACCTCGTTTCCAAAATTCACTGCTCTCATCTCGCCTTTACCGACATCTTTTGTTTCCAGTATCTTCACAAACTCCTGACTCATTATTAGAAATAATAGACAGTATTATAAAAAAGATATGTAATAATTTGCATTAATTTTACTACAGACATTATTGCGACATTGCACTCAGTTGTCATGTGATTACTGGTTGTTTTGGATGAACCGGTACCGCATAAAATTGAAAACGAAATGCTGTCATGATCGAGTCTTACATACCATTAAATGTCGTTAAGACAAAGAATATGAAGAAATGGCCGAGAAGAAACAAACCGAATCAGTCTCACTTCGCCTTGACACAAACACTTGGGATAAGATCAAAACTTCTGCTAGCAAGCAGAAGACGAGTTCAAATGCACTAGTCAGCAAGATACTTGATTCGCATGTGGAATGGGAGATGAATGCAATAGCAGCAGGTTGGGTAGCCATGCCTAAACCGTTTCTAATAGAATTGTTCAAGCTAATAGACAAAGAGAAAATAGAAAAAACAATCACCGCTTTGTCTGTACGCATGGCAAAAGATATGACTTTGTACATGCGTGGCAAGCACGACCTTAACTCTTGGCTTTCAATGCTAAGAGCTAGATCATCAAGGTCAGATTTTAACTGGACTGAATATGAAGACGATGGGGAACTTGAGATTATAATGCAGCATGACATGGGAGAAAATTGGTCATTGTACTTTAAGACGTTTTATGAAAATGTCTTTCATGATCTAGGAGTCAAGACTGAATTTGATTACACTGACAATACTTTGGTAATTAAGATACAAAAGGGAATGACATCATCATGGCACAAATAGATGCTTGAATAGATCGTATTAGAATGTCGTAAATATCGTGCATTAAAATTAGTGCAAATTCCTACAAGCCTTTTTCTATAATAAACGATACCATCAAACTCATGTCGAATAAAGAAACCCGACGACCAAACATAGGCCTCTCAGAAGAAGACAGAAAAGGAGCCATAGACATTCTAAGCAAACTACTTGCCGACGAGTATCTGCTTTTTACCAAGACAAGAAATTATCATTGGAATGTTGTAGGTCCTCATTTCCACGATCTACACAAGTTCTTTGAATCTCAGTATGAGGAGATTGATGGGAAAATAGACGAGATTGCAGAACGAATCAGGTTTCTCGGTGGAAATACAATGTCAACCTTGGCAGAATTTGTACAACATGCAAGACTTGAGGAAAACCCTGGTGAGTATAACGATGCAAGGACCATGGTATCAAAACTCTTATCAGACCACGAATCAGTCATAAGGACTATGCGTGGTGACGTGAACGTATGTTTTGACAAATATCATGACATAGGTTCGCAAGACTTTCTTACTGGACTTATCGAGGATCATGAAAAAATGGCTTGGATGTTGAGGTCCATAGTAAAGGAGGAGAGAAACTAGTGATTCAGTTATTGGAATCTCTATTGGATGCAGGAGTTGATCATATCATGATGATCAATGAACGTGGCAGAGTAGAGTCAATAGCTTCGAAAAGTGAGATCTGTCTTTCAAGAGAGAGACAGGAGATTTTTTGTATGGGAATAAGATTACACCAATCATTATTACAAGAGTTTGATGATGAATTTAGTCCTGTAAACTGCTTTGTTGTTCACAGAAGGGATGTAAAGGTGATATCTGTTCCATTAGGTTCAAACAACTTGCTTTTTGTAATGAATAATAATATTGATCATGAGTTTGTGATAAGAAAAATTGAGGAAATAAAGGACTTCTCTAATATCAACAGCCGTGAACTAGAACCGTTATGTGCAGAGGTTGTAGCTAATGGCTAATCGAAAAATCAAAAAAATATTGGTACCTCTTGACGGTTCAAAATACTCTCTAGATGGTCTGCATGAAGCTATTGAGATTGCCAAACCATCTGATGCAAGAATTACTGGATTGTGCGTAATTCCGCTAACTCCTCCTATAACACTGCCAGGATTGCAGACTCCATTCAAGTCATACATGACCGATGGAGCGGCAAAGTTCATGACAGAGGCAGAGAAAGTGGCTTCGAGAAACGGTGTAGATTTCCATGGAAAACTGATCTATGGAGATGCCTCACTGGAAATAGCAAATTTTGCCAATGACAAAAAGTATGACCTGGTGGTCATAGGGTCACGAGATAGAAGTGGTCAAAAAGATCTATTTCTTGGTAGTGTAGCAAATTCATTGGTTCACAGATCCAAAGTGCCTGTGTTGGTGTTAAAATAATGCAACTAGATCCAAGATTTACTGATAATCATTTCACAGACAAGCCAGAACTAAGATTGATAACAACAAAAGACATCGATGATGAAAATATTCTGGATCTCTTGCTAAATGATTATGCCAAGAGTATACTAAGATTAATTAAAACAGGTCCGAAATCTACACTCCAGATTTGTACAAAATTAAAAATTTCACCTAGTACTGTTTACAGGATAACGTACAAAATGCATAATTACGGGCTCATCCAGCGAATCTATATGATGAATGATACAGGTAAGAAAGTGAGCATGTACAAAATTAGATTGGGGGCAATACAATGCCAATAGATCCAGAATTTCCTAAAAATCACAAGGTTATTGGTATACACAAGCATGCAGATAGAGAACATTTTCATTTTGTCTGGGGTCCAGGCAAAGAGGATGGAGAATCATTAACTGATGATAATGTGCAAAATGCATACAAGCAAAGAGGGGAAGAATGTGTTCCAATAGGTGTGCATGGAACCTTTGTTGCGGTAGACTGGGATTCATGCATATCTGATGGAGGATGCATTGAAGTCTGTCCCGTTCAAGTCTATCAATGGTACAGAACAGAAAACGATGTACCTGCAGCACAGATGGTAAACGCTACCAGTGCTGGAACCGGGGAATCTCACCAAAAGGAGGGACGTAAAGATTATACCGATAAATCAGAACCAATTCGTGAGCAAGACTGCATTTGGTGCATGGCGTGCGTTACTGTGTGTCCTACTCAAGCAATTAAAGTAGACCAAGCAAACCAAAAAATCCATGAGGAGATGGCAGCAAAACGTGGAAAATAATATCTCTCAGTCAGGCATGACAAAAAACGTGTGTAGCATTTGCGGGGCAGAGATTGAGTTGAAAGATAATAGTTTACGTTGTTCTGTTTGCCAGGATGAATATTATGATAAACTAAAAACAAGCTACAATCAGAATATTGAACGGCTAAATAATTTTTCAAGAGATTTGTTTCGATTTTATTTTGATCTAACTGATGAATCTATCAAGGCAGGGTATAAAATAATTCGTCAATATCTAGAGATTCAAAGAAAGCTTGGATCTTTTAACCCTGATTGGGATTATCATTCCATGCTGATTCAATATTTTACAAGCCAGTATTTTGGCAAGTCAATTCAAGATGCAGGCACCGTTTATTCAAGCCTCACCAATGTGTGTAAAGCCAATCTTTCAACGATATCTGACGGTACTAGCATAATAATGAATAACATGAACATGTCTTGCCAATTGAATCAAGGCATATTTGGGATTAAAGAAAAACAACTTCTCTCCGATAATGACAAGGACATGGTAAAGACGATAACAGAAGTAAACAAGACATATGATTCCTACGGGAAAGATCAAAGAAAGGACAAGATCAATTCCGTAAAAAAAACACCAAGCACATAAAGACCTTGTAGAATAATGAAGTTAACACACATACAAGAATTTCAGAAAGGAAGATGCTGGTTTTGCCAGACACCATGTGACACAAGTAGGTATGCTCATGAGGAATGCATGCTAGGTTATTTTAAAAAGACACGGCGTGGACAGATTACCCAATCATAAAAAGGTGAATTTGACAGATAGGTATGAGGCCAAATATGTCTCTGATACACATAGATTAAAAGCGAAAATACTATATTTTCCATGCGTAATCATTTTACCACACATGGAATCAAAGGATGAACTAACAGACGATGAAATTAAAGCCATAGCGAACTTTTATTCTGACAAAAAGCGACATCTAAAATTTACAAGCATACATGAATTGTTAAAGCATTTGGACAAGTAGGCATGTGGCAGTTTGATATAGATCACACATTCAAGAGTCGCTTCAAGAATCTCAGTCCTGAACTCCAAAAGAGAGTCAGAGAAGCTCTTCTAGAACTGGCTAGCGCGGACAATCCCGGGTTGCTGGGGGTTTACAAGCCACATCTTTACGGCGGATCGTTTTCCTACCATATTGGACGAGATTACAGAATAATTTATCGTGACATACGTCCAGAGCATGTAATAGAATTGATTCATGTCGGCGATCACAAACAATCCTATGGAAGCGATTAGGTTACCAACTTGAGTGCAAGGGGAAAAACTATCTTTTCCTCCTCCAAAAAGTGCTCTTTTAGAGCAATGACAAACTGATTTACTTGTTCCTTTATCCTATCGGCTGGCAAATCATGCAGTTGTGGCAGCGTGTGCTTGATAAAATCTATGACATGGTTGTGTTCTTGCATCACATGAATGGATTGTTCAGATTCTGCTTTAGCTTTTTCCATTATGACTCTCATCAATCTTGCCTCTTCTTCTACTGCATGCTGGATAATTTTTGGGCTTAAATCTTTCAGTATCTCAATAGAATCATTCCTGTTATTTTCTAACAAACTGATTGCTCGATCAAGTCCTGTCCTGAAGTCATGATGTTCTCTTTCCAATCTTGTTATCATGTCAGCAATTGGCTCGTCAAAGTTAATTTTATAATTCATACTGAATTATCCATCAAAAATTGTCTCCAAAATTGCGAGTATGTGCATCAACCTCATCTTGAGGACTTGGGTTTTCGATCTCATGTTTGTGTTCGCTTCTATGCAGGCGCTTGGCTAGTTTTTGTTCGTGTTCCTTTCTTGCATGGTGAAGCCTGTCTTCCTCATGGATAAATTCCTGACCACACTCACTGCATTTGACAATTGGATGGTGATGCTCATGACGGGAATGACTGATTAGCTCCTCATGACTTTCAAACTTATTTTTGCATTGGTCACAGAAGAATTTCTTGCTAAATATCTTCATCCTAGAAATAAATAAGAAAGAATTAGTAAATAAAGAAGGTGGACAGATTGCATTAATTTTCGTGCATCTCTTCATGATATATAGATATTTACTAGGTAAGATCCTTTTGCGGACTTATTGGGTTGTGATTACTGACTTTACCTTCTCTGCAATCTCCTTTGATATTTCCTTCAAGTCGTGACATTTGTTTGCGTGTTCTTTTATCAATTTCATCAACTCATTCTCGTTTTCTGCCTTTGCTACCCAGTCGCACTTGAAGCCCAGATCTGCACATTTAAAAGTTTTTGTCATGGAATACGATATATCTCTAAATATTTAAAATGCTGCAATAATTTTATTGCAAAAATATCTCTATTTTTCACTCAATTATTTCAAAATAAAATATATTTTCAGAAATCCTCTTTGTGGAACAAGTAAAACTCTTCGATCTTTTTTGCTTTTCTGTCATAGTTGCTATATCCACCGCTGCAGCAATGACTATTGCAGTAAAAATAGCACAACCGCATCGACTTTTGAGAATATTGGGATAAATCTGTTTTGTATGGACAAAAAAGGGTCAAATCTTTAACTTCAAATATTCTCCAATCAGTATTGCGGCAGGATACAACAGCTCTTCCTCTGTCTTGGTATGCCAGAGCAACGCCTCTGCAAATTCCACAGGTTCTTGTCTATTTTCTTGCCTTGCAATCTCTATCAGATGGTTCAAAGCCGAAACAATCTTTTTATGCTCTTCCAACATCACAGGTAGTTCCGTTTTTAATTTCTCTGTTATTGGTAGTATATCTTTCATGTCAAGAGAAATCTTGTCACAAGCCAACAATGACAAAAGTGATAGTGGTGGTAACGCATATTTTTCTTCTTTATCGAAATGCTCATGGAGTACCTCCAAAACGTCCTCTGCTGCCTTTCCAATGTTTCCGCCAGATCTGATGGCCTTGTGAAGTCCGGCATGAAGGTTTTTGTGCTCATGCGTTATTGAGCTTGGTATCATAAAGTCCATATGATGTCATATAATCAGTTTGAGATATTTAGAAGATAAATTCAATTATCATCTTTGAAATTCTTGCTTTATCGTTAAATTCCATGATGCCATCTGAACCTTATGCACTGTTTTTTACATGATTTGATATTTGCATTGCGTAAAAAGGACAAAAAAGAACCCCATTCTTATCGTCATTCGCATGCCTTGTAAGTGAATTTGCAAGGCATTTGTCCTTGTTTAAGGAAAATTTTACTTTACTAAAAGCACAGGTACACTAGAGTCGTGCAGAACACCGTTTGCCACACTGCCAAAATACGCTGATTTTGGAGACCCTATGCCTCTTGAACCTATGATTATTATGTCATATCTACCCGCTTTGGCATGATTTGAAATCGCGGCTACTACGTCGTTTGATCTGACTATCTTTTCTTCAAATTCTAATCCATGTCTTCCAGCGTTAATTCTTGCATCTGATATGAATTTTCTAACATTTTTCATCATTTGATTCTCAGATTTTTTCGATGATGCAAAGGTCTTTGGAAAACCTGACATCACATGTATTCCAGTTATAGTGGCATCAGATTGTCTTGCAAGTGATATTGCCTCATTGATTCCCCTCCTAGAATGCATAGAACCGTCTATAGCTACGAGAATTTTTTTGAATCTATTTTGAAGCATGTGTTGAATATGATAGTCCTGTATTAAACTTCTTACATGATTATCATTTGTGAGTTTAATGATTTTTAGGAAATTGTAATTGCAATCTAATTTCAACAAAACAAATTCCAAACAAAAATTAAATAATTTGATCTGATATTCTAAAACAATAATAATAACAAAACTTATCTGATAATATGTCCATATAACAGGAGTTCTCATTGACAGAAGTTTTAACATCAAAGTCAAGTGAATCTGATGCATCAAACACACCTAAATCTATAACTCTGAGAATCTCAAGATTTAATCTAAATACTGATGCCTTGCCAACTTTTGGTGAATACAAGATTCCAGTTCAAAAGTGGACAACAGTATTAGATGCAATCCTTCATGTCAAACAAAATTTAGATCATTCTATTGCAGTCAGGTACTCCTGTAGGCAGGCATCATGCGGCTCTTGCGGAATGAGAATAAACGGATATCCCAGACTTGCTTGTTATACAAAAATATCAGAGTTAAACTCAGATGTTATTACCGTTGAACCCATGTTTAATTTTCCTGTGATTAGAGATTTGGCTGTTGATTTTAAACAAATGTTTTCTACACATAAAAAAATGAAACCATACATAATTAATGATGAATCGGAATTAGATTCTGGGAAGAAAGAATTCTTACAAACTCCGCAGGATGTTGAAAAATATCTCCAGTTTTCCTATTGCATCAAATGCGGTTTGTGCAACTCAGGCTGTCCTACCATGTCAACAGACAAGTCATTTATTGGTCCTCAAGGTCTGGCACAAGCTTATCGCTATGTTGCAGACAGTAGAGATAGAGGAAAGAAAGAGAGGCTAAAGGTTGTTGATGAATCACATGGAATCTGGCGATGTCACTTTGCTGGAACCTGTAGCCATGTCTGCCCGAAGGGAGTAGATCCGGCCATGGCCATACAGTTGTTGCGAGGATACTTGTTAGGTTTTAACAAATGATGTAATTTAATCTGATTTTGATTTCTTTGGATCAGTGTGAACCTTTCCAAATTTTTCATGCACTTGATCTCTGAAAATTGTCAACCCAATTCTTTTTGCATATGGTTGGCCCTTTGCAAATGATTCTGCCATCTTTGCCACTAATTTGATGTCAACCTTTGGAGGCATTGGAGGCTCAAAAGGATCCACACAGGCTTCTACAATGGTTGGCTTGGTTTGTGACATGGCTTCATGAATTACGTTTTTGATTTCACTTGGCTCTCTTATGGAATAGCCTTTGCCACCGCAGGCTTCGGCAAACTTTGCAAAATCAATGGGAGTAAACTCTATGCCATATTCGGGATTTCCAAGAAAGGCCATCTGTTCCCATCGTATCATGCCCAAAATGTCATTTTTTATTACAATTACTTTTATCGGCAGATTATATTTCACAGCAGTGGCAAATTCCCCCATGAGCATGGTGAACCCACCATCTCCTACAAACGCCACTGACTGCCTGTCTGGAAATGCAATCTGGGCGGCAATTGCATATGGCAGTCCGCAGGCCATGGAGGCAAGAGTGCCAGAAAGTGAGAACTTCATCCCTTTTCCGACATCGATGTGGCGTGCAGCCCATATAGTGTTGGTTCCGCTATCAACTGAAATTATTGCATTGTCATCCAATTCGTCAGAGACTGCAGCTGCAATTAATTGCGGTTTGATAGGTTTTGCAGAAGGATCAGACGAGCGCATCAGCTTGTTCCATTTTTTCATTGCTTCCTGTTTTGACTTGAGAAACTTGTCATCTTTCTGACGTAAAAGGGGCAACAACTTTGCAAGAGTAAGCTTTGCATCTCCTACAAGTCCTACCTCTACAGGATAACGTAGTCCGATCCTATCTGGAAAGATATCTATCTGTACTCCTCTTGCCTGTCCAGGTTTCGGTAGATATTCTATATACGGAAAAGACGTGCCAACCATTAACAGAGCGTCTGCCTCAGCCATTGCATCACTTGCTGGCTCGGTTCCAAGCAGACCAAGACCGCCAATGCTGTAAGGATCATTATCTGCAATGACTGCCTTTCCAAGAAGTGCCTTTACTACTGGAGCGGAAAGTTTTTTGGCAGTTGCGACTACCTCATCGCCTGCATTAAGAGCTCCCTGTCCTACGAGTAAAACTATCCTGTTGCCAGAATTAAGAATCGCTGCAGCTTTCTCAAGCAAACTTGTATCTGGAACCCTGTTAGCCGTTGTTGGAGAAAGAAGATGTGCAGTGTGACCACCAACATTGTGTCTTGTGTATTCTCCTTTGAGTTTTCTTTCCTGTATGTCTATTGGAATCGTGATATGGCTTACCCCTCTCAAGGCAAGAGCATTCCTGCATGCTATATCAATTACAGATTCTGCATGTTCAGGACCGTTTATCATATTGTTGTAAACTGTGACATCTGAGAACAACTGTAAAAGATTGATATCCTGTTGATACTTGGAGCCCATCATGTCAGAGTAAGTATTTCCAGTAATTGCAATTACAGGAGCTCCATCTGCTTTGGCATCATACAGTCCGGTCAGAAGATGTGTGGCACCCGGTCCTGATGTCACAACACATGCACCAAGCTTGCCAGTATATTTGGCGTATGCACATGCCATAAAGGCTGCCGACTCTTCATGTCTTACTAAAATGAACTTGATTTTGTCTTTGCGGCGTCGTAGTGCCTCAAAAACTCCATTGATGCCATCACCAGGCAATCCAAAGATCACTTCGACGCCCCATCGAAGCAAACCTTCTACAATAATATCTGAAGTTCGCAGTCCCTCGTATTCAGTCACAAAATAAGGATTTCATACTAGGATAAGAGTATTTTTTCGATTATCAATTTAGTATATTCACAATAAATTAGGACGACCTAAAATTATTAGTGTTTAAATAAGAAAAACTACCTATTATTATCCTGATTTCTAACAAGCATTCCCCACATGATATTGAAAAATGTCTGAATGAAAACTGTACTGAGGGTTCAGTGGTAACTGATGATCACACTGGAGAGATTTTGTGTTCCAGCTGTGGTTTGGTATTAGTTGAGAAAACCCAAGTTTCTGGACCAGAGCAGCAGACATTCACCAGCGTAGAGTATTTTGAAAAGTCAAGAACTGGTGCCAAAACCTCACTTGCAATAAACGATATGGGATTGTCAACAATTATTGGAAAAACAAACAGAGACGCTTCGGGAAACTCGCTTTCAGGAGGTATGAAACAGACATTTGACAGACTAAGAATGTGGGATAACCGTAGCAAATCGGGAAACTCTGAAGCAAGGATGAGATCTGCATTTACTCTACTTGACACTGTAAGAACAAAACTTTCCTTATCAGATACAATAATTGAAGAGGCAGCTTACCTGTACAGAAAGGCAAAAACCAAGAAAATCAGGGGTAGAAGAATTGATTGCTTGACGTTAGCTTCCCTATACCTATCCTGTAGGCAATCTAGCGCACCAAGAACTATTCCGGATATTGCATCAGCCGGTAATATCAGCATAAAGGATCTCTCTAGACACGTTAGGTTGTTGATTGAAGATCTTGATTTAAAAATAGAATCTTATGATTCATCTTTTTTTATCAATAGAATAGCCAGTATGGTCAATGCGATTGAAAAAAGCAAAAGGGATGCATTGGCCATCCTGTCAAAGATCAAGGAAAATGGCTATGCGGATGGAAAAAATCCAATCGCGTTGGCGGCGGCTGCGCTTTACTTATCATGCATTCACAATGGAGAAAGACTTACTCAGAGACAAATTGCAGAAGCTACTGGAATAAGCACAGTGACAATAAGAATGAGATCTGAATCACTTGCCAAATCTGTGGACATTGATGATTTGCTAACAAATTCTAGATTATAAAACTAAGGGTACTTTCAAAATCGAAGAAAATCTTCATACTAAATTAATCAAGAATCAAGAGCAGGACAGTATTATACCTGTACTTGTAGGACTTACATTCACCAATCCACTTCTTCAATAACTGACAATGAAGTATCTGAATATTTGGAATTATTCTGGAATCCCATCATTCGTATAATTTCAGTTGAATGAATCCATGCCAATTCTTTTGTAGTTCTATCGTCCAGCTTGTCCAATCCTGCAGTGTTCAAAATCCCCTTTTTCTTAACGCTTTTAGTACTTCTTTCCAACATAGTACAGGAAGATTCAAACTGGAACAGTTACCAGATTAGAAGAAGATTTTCTTTTTTTATCCTCCAAATAGGACAGGCAGAGTTTGATAGATTCTTTTGTATCTTTTATTGTCTCAGCTTTGGTGTTTCCCTGTCCTCTAGCTTGAGGTATTTCAAGGCAATATCCAACATAGAATTTACCATCTTTTTTTATTACAATATTGTAATCTCTTCTTTGTGCCATGAGTTATTGTAGTTGTTTGGTTCTGTTAACTTTTCGGTTGCTAGATAAAATCATACCGAGATCAACTTGCTTTCATCGACTCCTCGGATTAGTAGCCTTACGTCTTCCACGTTCCGCCTCCTTGCTTCAACTGAAAGCCCTCTAGGATGCCAAAACCTACTGCACCCCGCCCTACCAAATTTGTAGAGCTTACTTCACCATTACAACTGGTTGCATTACACCAGTGTAGATCGTTTACAATCATCCCCTTAGAGTAAACCCTCCGCCTATCGGATGAAAGAGTTGGTGGAAACATTACAAGAGATAGAATCTATGTATCTAAAAATGCGTGGTTATACTGTTATCATCTTTACTTGAAAAGATACTGCAACCAATCGAAGAGTTAACAGTACCAGTTGTTTTATTATATAAAACTGATACTAAGAAATTCAGATACTTGTCTATAGGTGAATATACTAATTAGTTGAGCGTTGGGCATAATTCCAAGCCTGTTTTGATCATATTACAAAATCTGATTGATAGAAAAAGCTAAGGATCACTTCCCACACTAGATTCACTGTTCACATGAAATCCAAGAGGAAGATCCTCAGCAAGATACCAACAGAATCCATCCTATTAGGAATTTTGTATCTGATTGGTTTGTTATCTTTGTATGAGGATATTGACAAAAGAGGAAGACCATATGTCTATCCTAC
>JBOGQT010000004.1:0-1298 GCA_050749105.1 Nitrosotalea sp.
AATGAGCTTACAGTGCAAAGAAATTGATGAAAATGTATGCACTTGCACTAATCTGGCCTAGATCACATGTAGTTCATTGGATGCATCGGTATTTGTGGCATAAAGTGAGGCAGGATTGTAATTCCAACCAATACCGGTACTACAAATAGCAATACAGGTATTGCAGCAAGAAGAATTCCAAGCAAGAGACAGCTTCTGGCCTTTTTTGGGTCATCGTCCCGGATGACAAAGTATGCAACCAAGCCTCCAAGCAGATTGAATGCTATTGGCAATAGAAACCACAGGCTGCTTCTTCTTCGAATCTGCATAGGTATTGTTTACGTGCTTTTTACATTTAAACGTCTGGGGCCTAGAGAATGGATCCTGTCGTCTTAGAGATGCATTGCCCCAAGTGCGTGTTCAAGGGACTTGTGCACAATATAGTACGGGACATTGTCGCTTGTTGTTTGCGTTCCAGCATATGGATTGCATGTGGTATATCCACTAAACCCATTAGCGTTTTGGTGGAATGTAGAAAGTGCTTCTGCAAAGCAGCTCCAGTTTGTCATGATTGGCGCTATGACATCTCCTCCACCGCCCTTTGAGCCAACTGAAGGCCCGCCACCAATGCTATTTGGTACAAGTACTGGAGTCTTGTCAGTGTACAACGTTATCGTATTGCCAGAGATGGTGTAATGGGCTTGCTTATTTATCCAGTTGTAGTTGCTGTTTACCGCACGCTGGAACTGGATCACAAAGTCACATCCAGTGTTTGATTTGTCAGTTAGTTCCTGCACTAGTCCAACATATCTTGATGTCTCGTTGTGTTGTGCCAGAACCTTGATTGTCATGTTGACCAGGTGTAATGGTATTGATTGGTCAATTGGCTGCAAGACACAGACTGTCTGCGATACAGCGCTTGCAGTTATCACTGTCAGATATGTACCTGACTGGAAGAGTATCGCAACTGAAAAGATTGTAAAAAGTATTGCCTTCCAGTTTGCCTTGCGGCTTACACTCTCAGGCAACCTGCGAAACCTCCGCAAGTTGCAGATTGTTCTTTGATACATAGAAATCAACAATAACGTCAAGCTCGTTTGAAACGGTCCTCTTTTCAAGGTCAGATAGCTGGCGCAGTTTCTTGAAGACAGGTTCCTTGAGCGTGGCTGTCGTGAACCCCTTGGCTTTCTTTCTCTATTATCCTGAAATTAATTCATCCCCTAACTGGGAGAATAAGATCACACTGGGTATTGAGCAGGGGAAAGCGCTATCATGTCATGGCAAAGCTAGACCCGGTAAAGATATCGTGGATAATCAGG
>JBOGQT010000005.1:0-7608 GCA_050749105.1 Nitrosotalea sp.
CCTGATTATCCACGATATCTTTACCGGGTCTAGCTTTGCCATGACATGATAGCGCTTTCCCCTGCTCAATACCCAGTGTGATCTTATTCTCCCAGTTAGGGGATGAATTAATTTCAGGATAATAGAATATGGAATTTGAATCAAAACTCCGATATTTTAGCACTTTTACACCTGTTATGAAACAAACACTGTTTCATAACGAGTGTGTACTAGCATAAACGTGAATAATACACTGGCAATAGTACAATACTACTGCTGTACGTATAGAATTTTGTATTGTACTAGTAGTATGCTAGTACACTGGTAGTATTGGGAAAAAATAGCAGTAGGATCACGATACGAATACAATTTTGTACAATACTAAAAGTGTTGTATTTGACGAGTATCGGTATTAATATCTGTACAGTATCCATGCGTACAGTGCTAAGTATTTTGTGCGTATTGTATCAACTAGTATCGATTATATCGTATCAGTACAATACTAGTATTGGAGTGGTCCCCATAAAATGAGAACGTTGTTTGCACTGTTGTTTGCATCGACTATTTTTCTGGTTGTAATGATCTCACCTGCTAGTAGGCAAATCCCTGCAATTCAAAATTCAAGCAGTGCAGGCATTCCAATCGTCTTACGAAGTCTTGTCAGATCTAGTGGAGTGATTGTGCTTCCTATCTTTACGCAAGCAGCCTACGGACAAGATGGCTTTTACAAGTTCTATAGTGGAAGATGCGATATGAGGTGCCTAACAGTGCCGATACCAAAAAACTTTACCGCTTCATATGTAACTGGAGGAGGACTGGATGATGTTTTGCTCAAACAAGGCCTAGCTACAGTAACAGATCTAGATATTGACAAAGATCCATCCATACTAGACAAGTATGACAAAGTAATCCTATTGCATAATGAATACGTAACACACAAAGAGTTTGATGCGATTACGCACCATCCAAATGTCATATACCTATACCCAAATGCGCTCTATGCACAGGTCAAGGTCGACTATGACAAGAACACGATTACATTGGTAAGAGGACATGAGTATCCACAAAAAGACATCCGTAATGGTTTTGGGTGGGCCTTTGACGACAGCAAATATGAATACAACACTGTATGCAAAGATTGGCAATTTTACGAGGTAAAAAATGGCTACATGCTTGACTGCTACCCCCAACTGGTCATTGAAGATGATAATCACATGCTTGAAAAGATGATGCTTCTCTAGGTCATGTGTTAATTTCTATCCAAATTGTGATATGCGAAGTACGATTCTCAAATTCAAATCCTCAGAATCCCAGAAAGTTGGTGGATTGTCAGTAATTTTAGTAGAGATTTAAAAAAGAAGTCTAATTTGGGTTACGTCCAGATAATTGAAAATGAACGACCTCAATATAGAATTACTAATAAAGGAAAGAAATACGTCAAGCGACTAGATGAAAAATAAAATTGGAAAGGAATTTGGTTTCCCTTAATTACCTGATTATTTTACGGCGCGGAAAGCAAGATGTAGCCTCTCGTCTGGGGAGACACCCACCGGTCTGGATTTAAAGTGAGGGTGTTAAACTAATTCGCAAGATCTCTCTCCCGGCACTTTAATGTACAAATAGCATCAAACTAGGACATATGATTGGCTTCTGTAGATTAATTCTAGAAAAGGGTTGTACTGAAAAATCATCAAAATCGGTAAATGTTTCATAAGGATTTTATTTTGTGCCTGTTATGAAACGTTTGATAAAACTCAAAAGATAAACTAGAAGAACATCAGGCAAACCACTCTGCTGTATATTGTGATACATGCCCAATAGATATGGCAATACGAGGAATATCGAAACTATTTCGTAGAAATAAGCATCTTGCCTAGTGTATTCAGAGTAATCTTGGTTCTCCCGCGTTCTAATCTTTCAACATCTACAAGTCCAAGCTGAACCAAGCCCTTTGATTCCGAACTCCCGTGTATGTGATAACTCAAAAGTGGTTTTCCAAACTCACAATGTTTTGATAAACTATCAAGGCTTTCTACCGAGCCTCCGGCACTGTCTATTGCATGTAAAATCTTGATCTTTGCATCAGAGATTATCTCGTTGTAACTTAGCTTCAAGATAGGCAAAAGCATTGGATTTCCCTCCATGTCAGTTCCAAATGCCTTGATTCCATTTACAAATGCACAGGAGAGTGCTGCACAACCTATCATTTTGTCGCCCGCACTTACGTTTATCAAAATTTGCTCATAGTTTGCTCCTTCTTCCTTTATGATTTGAGAAACATGTTCCATGGCACTTCGAATTATGTCGGGTTGTGCAACTAGTCTAGGAGAGATAGAAATGCCAAGGGTAGAGCGAAGATTGCTTGAAAACTCTTCTACCAGTTTTATATCATCTTTGTAATGGAGTAAGATTAGTTTATGAATCGGAAAGTTACGTATACCAGCAAGTATGCCCTCTTTATCTTGCCCAAAAGTAGCTATCTGGAGAGTCTTTGGAGTCACAAACAGTTCACTCCTAATTGATACTAAAGTATTGGTTTGAACAGTTAAAGATTAGATTGAATTAGAAATTCAAACCCTGGGATATAAGACAATGCTGTTCCATATCTAATGGGCGTTCTATCTCTTAACTAGGCTGCAAGTACAGTGAACTGTATAGTTTCCTTTCTTGGTAGCCCATCTTATCAGTGGAATTATTGCCTCTCGAAGTTCACATACGCATCTTAGATTTGTAGTCCGCTTTTATCCAGACGAATTGAGTTTAATCCCTTCTGAGCGCAAGCATTGGAGATAATCTTGATGCCTTCCAAGCAGGATACACGCCTGCCATGATACTAAGTATCAGAGAAAGCACCCATACCTTGGCAAGATCTCCTAGAAGAAATACTGGCAAAATATGAGTTGGCTCTCCTCCCGTAGGAGACGGAACAGCCATTATCGTACTCAAAAGATAACCCGAGCCTATACCAATTACAAGGCCAAGGCTGGCACCTATTATTCCAATCAAGACAGCTTCAATCAAAAATAATACCAATATGTCTGTGTTCTGAGCTCCTATAGCTTTCATCGTGCCAATTTCGCGTATCCTTTCGCCAACCGAGTTGTAAAGAGTTGTAACAATTCCTACTGCTCCCACCACAAGGGCAATTATGCCGACCATCAAGATGAATGCGTTGTTTCCGCTTTGGGCTTGTTCCCGTACGGCCATTATCGCTGTTGGAGTCGTAACGCCAAGTGTTTGTCCGTACTGGGTCGTAATCTCTTGCTGTACGGTATCTACATACTCTGGAGTCAATGCAAGAACTGCTATGGAGTCATATTTTTCAGATTTATGCATCAATTGGTCACCAGCATCCAGGTTAATTGTTACGGAGTTGTCCCACCAGGTGTTACCTGAAGGTTGCATTATTGCTGTAACCAAAAAGTTTCTGGATTCCTTAACTTGCTTTCCAGTCGGATCTGCATAAGTGTAAGTAGCTTGAAATGTTTGCCCCAGGGTAACAAATGGCGTTGTAGCACCAGGTGGATTAGCTACTGTATCGCCTACTATCATTGCAGCTCTGTCGTTTGGTCGGATAGATGAGCCATCAACGTATTCGACATTTGGCAAGATTTCTGGTATCGTTGTGGGATCCATTGCATGTACAGTCACATGCTGTACGTTACCTTGTGAAGTGAGCTGAATCGAACCTGAATAAATCGGGATTATACCTTCAACAAATGGAAGTGACCTTATCCTACTTGCTATGGCATTATTCATGATAAGAGACGCAGTAGAGGCGCCTGAGTGGTACGAGTGCAGCCCTGAGCTTACAAAAAGCACATTTGCTGCTAATACATTGAATTGTTTTTCCAAAAATGCAGCTTGACCTGCACTGAGACCATTTAACACAACCACTAGACTGCTTCCAAGTACCACCATTAAAACAGTCAAGACAGTTCTTACTTTTCTATCCACGAGTGCATCAAAAGCCAAGGAAAAGCTATCACCCACACGCATTGTTATAATACCTTCATTAAAATTCCAGTCAAGCTCACAAATAAATCCTTAGCACATTCTCCAAACGCGACAGAAGTTTTATTCGTTTTTCAGCACTCGTTTGCAATAGTTAAACCACATCACTCATAATGTAGAATCTTGTTGCAATTACAATTACAGATAATATCCTCATGGTATGAGCAATCTTTTGGTTGGGTACTCTTTTCCTTTTGCCTGACAATCCATGCCATCTTTACAGGGTCTAGCTTTGCCATGACATGGTAGCGTTTGCCCCTTTTCCATAATGTAAAAAGTGCAAAATCTAGAGTCCTAACTATATCCCCCCCATTCTGTGTCTTGTCAGGATAATTTCTATTCAATCTTTATATCATCGCTAACATTGTTCCTTAACAAGGTGTCGCAATCCATTATAAATTATCTATACACAAACTATTATGAAATCTGGGAACGATGGGCATTGCTCCACAGAGCTACGTAAGGTGTGTAGGTGTGATAAGTTTTAATTGGTTTAATTCTGGAAAACATTTCGCAACTTTGAACCGTAGAACATCACCATCTGCAAGAAATCTTGTCTTGATGATATTTATTGCAGTTTCTATTTCTGCAGTCTTCCTCATACCACAGCATGCATTTTCTACTGTGACGCTTATTGGTTATCCTAACGACACGACAACTACTCAACCATCTAACAGTACAGGAACTTCCACTTCTTCATCTACAACTACTGGCAGCACCTCTACTACTCAACCATCTAACAGTACAGGAACTTCCACTTCTTCATCTACAACTTTAAACAGTACTGCAAGAACACTCACTTCCAATACAAATTCAAGTTCAACACAATCAAACTCTACTGTAGTCAACCAAACAAACACTAGATCTTCGACCAACTCCACCCAAAGTTACACGACAGGAATAACACAGTCATCCAGTAACAATCAAACCGCATCCACTGGAACATCAAATGCTACAAACACAACAAGTACCCAGTCTACGCAAAGCTCCGAGTCATCTAGCCCCACACCGGCACCAGTAGAGTCAAGCCCTGTGATATCAGAGCCCAGCTCTGGCTCTATAGGTGAATCTTCTCCTGTTATAACAAGTTCAGAGGTCACATCTTCAGCTAGCAATGAATCTGTAGTATCGCCAAGTATAGTGATCTCGGGCTTGAATGACTCGATAATAAACAGTACAAACACAAACTCGAGCATAGTTTATTCCACAACCGTATACACCGGAGTCCCAATCCTGCCCTCGTCACTCTTGCTTACCAACGACCAGTCATACTATGCATATGGTGATGTTGTGACGCTAAAAGTAGCACTTCCTGGCATTGCTCTTCAAAACATTGCAATTGTAGTTGCAGACCCTACTGGCAATGACATTGTTTCAAGGACAGTGACCACAGATGCTAATGGCACAGGCGAGTTACAGTTCAAAATTCCATCTAATTTCCAGACAGGTGTCTATCAAGATATAGCAACGGCTCTGGTTGGTGGGAAAAACTATACAAATTCCACACAGTTCAATGTAATCAAGACACACGGTATACTGATAGACTCGGTGCAACTAACTGACCAACAAGGAAATCCAGTCTCGATGATAAAACAGGGTCAGAATAACTTTGTCCAAGTATCCATCTCTTCTGGAGAAACAATTCCTGTCCTTCTGACTCTGAACATGTTTGATGCCAACCAAAGCAGCATTGGTACTGCATCAGTTAATTCAACCATAAATCCAGGAGATACCCAGACGACCCTCTCATTCTTTATACCACAAAACTCACAGGTAGGAACAGCTGACATATTTACCGATGCATTTTCTAATTGGCCAAGCGATGGCGGTACACCTCTTACTCCAGAATCGTGCCTCTCGGCCAGTCTAGAAAATCCGACAGCACTTCCAGTCTCGTATCAACCAACCCCACCACAGTCTTGTACTCAGCGCCCTCAAAATCTCATTGGAACAACCCTTGTATCAAATACCGCATCTACGATGACAAATAATCAGGCAATGGTTACGCTGGGTGTTTCCATACAAAATGATACCATGACATTCATGAGCCCGGCCAAGGCACAACTCTTGGCACTTGCATACCAAAACGGTACAGCAACAAATACTGGAGCTAATTCAATTGCACTTGTTAATCTCAATCTGGCCGCACTCAACTCCACTGGAACATTCAATGCAACTGGAGGAAATGCAACACAGTTTACCACTCTTGTAGGGCCAGCACTCCAAAATGACCCAATGGCACAAAAGATACTGCAAGAAATTCAGATCTCAAAACAGCAGGTGGCAAACATAATTGGAAACCAGACCGCTGCAACAATTAACGCAAATCTTGTACAACAGCAGAGAGTTGCAGCAGCAAGCCAGCTCAAGCAAGACCTTACTGCACTTGAACAGGCAAATGCGGTAAATACCCCGTCTGCACAATATTCTTCTTTTCTTGCTACCATACCAGATAACGCAACACAGGGAGTCTTTGAGGGAGAATTTAATTTCATGCAGCAAAGGATAGCGGCTGCAAATGCTGCGATGCAGAATGTTCTTAGCAACGGCGGAAGCTTGGATCAGGCAATGCAAACTTTCGACAGCTATGCCGCAATAAATCACGCACAAATTGTACAGATGAACAATAACCTCAACGTAGAGTATGGTCTTGCAAACGCCAATGTGCAATCATGCTTTGACAGCAATGGAGACCTGGCAGTTGTTAACAATACAAACCCATGTCTTGCAAACATGGAGAACCATTCTACCAACCCAACTGGAATCCAGATCTTGTCAGTCCAGCCAACAGACCAGAATGGAAATCCAGTCTCGACATTTACAAGAGGGCAGAGTGGATATGTCAAGGTAAGCATCTACTCAGGATATTCAGCCCTGTCTCTTGTAACAATAGATCTCTTTGACTCTAGCCTAAACACATTAGGTACAGGCTCGGTAAAATACACCCTAAGCCCGGGTAATTCCGAAGTGGTACTTCCATATTACGTACCAACTCAGTCTTCAACAGGACTGGCCAGCATATACGCCAACGTATTAACAGACTGGCCAAATAGCGGAGGAACATCAGAAACACATGAACTATCATACTTTGTCGGACTCTTGTAGGAAAAGCAAATTGCAGGCAGTTATGTTGCTTGCAGTTGTAGCGCTACCATTGCTAGCCCTTGGCATGCCAAGTTCCCATGCACAGCTAGATAACGAATCAATTACTATTAACACACCCAAGACCTCCTATGGCCCTGGGGATACGGTAAATCTCAGCGGCTCTGTCATTGACGGAACACCTGGACAGCTTGTTGCAATACAGGTAAAGGACGCAAAGGGAGATCTGCTTTTGATTCGAACCGTACAGACTGACCAAAATGGAAACTTTGCTCTCCAGTTCAAGGTGCCAATTACTGCCTCTGCAGGCAATCTGGGCATAACGGCAAGCTCAAGAATCAACGGCTTTGTGATTACGCAGACCAGTGGAATAACAACTCCTGTGCCAGAATTTCCAGCATCAGGGCTTGTGCTTGCTGCAAGCATTGTATCGCTTTTAGTTTTTTATACCATGGCATCTAGTAGGGGTCTTGCAAAACAAAAATTGGGTGCATGGAAATGAAACCGTTACAT
>JBOGQT010000006.1:0-39790 GCA_050749105.1 Nitrosotalea sp.
AGGGAACATTAATAGTAAATTCAGGAGCTTGGCAGAGTCAGACTGGTTTTCAGGCAAGTGTTGGTATCACTCCAACTCCTGGAATAGCTATAATTGTTAACTTGGCTACAATGAAGGTTTTTACAAAGGACTTTACTGAAACGTCAAACTAGACTACAAAAGATCTTCCAAGGCCAAGTCCTCTTTGAATGCTTTTTTTATGGTCTCTGGGTTTAATGCCAAAGCAAATTTCTTTGTTCGTCCATGCATGCCTTGGTGGATTATCTTGCCTGAAATCAATCCTGTCATCTCTATCTCACTTAACATTTGTGTAATTCGTCGTTGTGTGAGCTCCTTCTGTCTTGTAGTTTTGCAAAGGGTTTTGTAGGATTGGTATATCTCGCCTGTAGTGGTACCGTTTGCCCTCATTACCGCAAGTATGAGTAGTTTTTCATGAAGGGGATAGGAGTTAAGCGCAGTGGTCTCCTTGTCTTCTTCCATTTTCAATGAGGCCCTGCGAATATGGTCTTCTTTTACAGTATCAGACTGTTCACGCTCGGCCATCTCTCCTGCTACACGGAGTAGGTCGATTGCTCGTCTAGCATCACCATGTTCCTGACCTGACATGGCAGCACATAGGTTCAAAGCTGCCTGATCCAACACGTTTGGAATAAAGGCGTCCTTGAGTCGTTCTGTTAGTATTTCCTTGATCTGATTAACTGTATAATTTGTAAAGACAATCTCTTCCTCACTTAGACTACTTAGAACTCTTGGGTCCAGCCTTTCTTTGAATGTCAAGTCATTTGATATTCCGATTAAAGTAAGTGAGCCCTTTTTCATCCTCTCATTTGCACGTGTTAATGAATAAAGTACATCTTTACCTGTTTTTGACACAAGCTCGGCTAGGTAATCAATTTCATCTATAACAAATACTGTGTTAAGTCTGTTTTTCTCAATTATAGATATTATACGATTGAATATCTCACTAATCGAAAGCCCAGTTGTAGGGAACTCTTTTTCTGCATTTTCATCTATAAGTTGTCTTCCTAATTTTATCAATAGACCATATAGGGTGGTCTCTTCCTTTGCGTTTGCATAAAGTAGTTCAATAGGAAAGGATTCCGCCTTTACTCTTTCTTGGATCTTATCCAAGACTTTTTTGACTACCAAGGTCTTACCAGTACCAGGTTTGCCATATATCAATAGGTTTGATGGTCTGGCCTTTTTTAGTAGTGGAATAAGTGATTGAGTGACCTTTTTTTGTTCATCTTTACGATGTAGTATTATATTTGGAATAAACGTAAAATGTAAAACTTCTCTATTTAGAAATAGAGATTTTCCAGTTTGTGCATCATCTAATAATTCATCAATTGGATCTTTAATCATTTCCCACACCCCAATATTTCTTCTCTGTCCACATATGACTTACTAAATGTTAATTAGATTAGAATAGACCAACTAAACCAAATTTAGTATATCATTAATTATTTTTATTTTATTTTAAAAAAATTTTTTTAATTAAAGCTAGAGAGGAAACAAAGGTGTCTGGGTATCTGAATACTTTAGTATACCCTCTATTGTAATATGGTGTGGGTAAGAAAGCAAGTAAAGAACATGACGAAGCACTTCAAGCATACATAGAAGAGGCAATTAAAGAAGGAAAGAGAATAATCAATCTTAATGATAAATCACCTGATATTATTGAAGTATTTCTAGAGAATGATGTAATCAAAATGAATGTAATAGATATAATGCATACATCTAAACTAAAATCAAAAGCATGGAATGAAAATTATCATGCTAAAACCAAACGAGATTCATATAAAAATCTGGGATTTGATGAGGTCAAGATCCTCATGTACACCAAAGATACAAAACGAAAATTTCAGAAGATGGTATCAGAGTTAATGCCGTATATATGTAAACAATGTGGTTATGAATTTCAAAAAATGTCAGAATATCAATCACATATTTATCATGAACATACTAAAAAGAAAATAAAATAATAATATTCTTTAAATAGTTGATAAATTTTCCATGAATACCAAGTCATATTAACAGCCAGTGAATATCATGTTAACCTTTAACCCAAAAGGCCCAAAATAACCCCTTTATTTCCTGTCCAGGCATGAAAATGGCTATTAACACTGTTAATTAGCCGAGTTTAACCCCTTTATTTCCTGTCCAGGCATGGATTAGGGTTCTTTTTAAATATAAGCCCCAAAGGATCTGTTAAGGTTCTAGAAAGGGCCATTCGTGGGCTAGGCAGTGAATGTTAACAAACCCACTTGTTAACAATTCTTCTATGATCTGTTCAAGTGTTAAGGTATTAACCTGATCGATCACGATGGCTCAAAAACGAATACGAATAGACCTAGAGGACATGGATGGTGCCAGATACAACTTTAGCCTAGAGGGTAATGTTACCCGTGAGAAAATGCTAAAGATATTTGAGTTAATGGACCTTATGAATATTGAAGAGCCAGAAGAATCAGCACAACTTGACTCAATTGGAGCCAAAATCTGGAATATTGTAGACAAATACTTCCCCCTGGGCAAGTTTACCTCTAACATGATTCTTGAAAAATATGAGGACGAGTATGAAGAGCCGATCAAACTGAGCATAATTTCCACATATCTCTCTAGATTTGCCCTCAAAGGTAAGATTGGAAGAGAGAGGAAGGGAAAGGAGTGGAGCTACCAGACACCCAAACTAGTCCAACGGGAGAGGAATACAACTTAGGAAATTATTGCCTTTCTAACTACTAGGTGATCCCCCTCAACTATCATCTTAACATAATCTCCCTTTTGAAGCTCAAGGTATCTCCTAAAGTCCTTAGGGATTGATATTGTGCCTGCTGATGTTATCTTTATGATCTGCTCTATCTCTGGCATACCTAGTATTATAAATTCAATAATTTAAGATTTTATATTAAAATAAAGTTAATAATTTATGTTAATTTTTCCCGTTTTACTCTCCAAAAACCTACGGATATATGATATCTTCGAAAAAGGAGTCGATTAACTTATGACATAATGTTGTACCTGTGCCAAAGTGCAGTAGAAAATAGATCTAGAATTATGATTCAAAGCTTTGATCAGCTATTGTATCGTTGAAGTCTTTAGTGTACCTATCCTAGTAAGCCCCTTTCCTGTAATCTTGTAGGTAAACGGCTTTGTCTGCATATCTCTTTCTACCAAACCTTCCTCGAAGAGCTTTTTCATCATACGTGATGTGTGTTCCCTAGTTCTTCCTATTGTGACCTGAATATCACGTGACGTCATAGGTTTTTCTGTGATTAATCTCAACACATAGTCTGTTGCGCTTCCAAAATTCATATTACGTCCTCTTTCCCTAGACTTCTCTTCTTTTACCTCTACAACCACATCTGGCTCACGCTTTTGTTCCTTTGGTCTGGGGGTTTGTGCCTGGATAGGTTCTTCATATTCTTTGACTAATTCTAATGAATCTAATCTAATTTTCATATCTATTAGTAAATTTTCATAATATTGTATTCGTTCTACCAAAATTTTTAGATCATTGGGTTGTGAACTAAAACGTGGTCTGATCTTATTATATGCCACTATGATTGCAAGACCAATCACAAATGAAGCTATTACAGCCAAAATCACTCCTACGTCTATATCTACTAACATCACTACATATCATAGACCATTGTGATTTATCATGTTTGAATAAAATAATTTTACACAATACATATCAATCACGAACATATTTTATCACAAATCACTTATGTAGAATACACTCTAACATAGGAAAATCACAGTTTACATGTTCTATTTAGTAACTCTTGTATCACAAACATAACTTCTTCCTCACGTTCAGGGAAAACATCACTGTTTTTTATCACAGAAACCTGCTCTGAAAGACGATTAATCACATCTACATCCTCCTCACGAAGAACGCCTATGGCTTTGAGTAGTATCCAAGAATAACACAAAGCTTGGAGCTTTTCCTGGCACTGGCTAACTTGCCTGTAGAAGGCTCCTTTACTTATGTTAAATTGATGGTCTAACAGATTCCGCCTTTTTAAAATAATTTCAATTTGTCGATCTGTAAATAATGATTTTTTTATAATTTGTCTTGTTATATTATTCAAATTATCTTCTGGGGAAGTGCTCAAAGCTATACATATCTGTATAACTCTATTCAATTAAACTTTTAATGAATAGCTATCAACCAGTCATGTATGCAAAGCATAGAAAATTATCTAAAAACTGCCAGAAAGAACAAAGGAGCCCTACTATTTGTATTGATTGACTCGGAAAATGACGGAACCAACACTGCATCAAAACTTGCCAAGGAAGCAGAAAAAAACGGCGCGTCGGTTATACTAGTTGGTGGTTCATCTGCAACCGATCAGCTAACTATGGCCAAGACTGTAAAAAGCATTAAAAAATATGTTAAGATTCCTGTAATTCTATTTCCAGGAAATGTTACAGGGGTTGTTCCTGGAGCAGACGCAATCCTGTTTAGCTCACTTTTGAATTCTGATAATCCATATTTTATCTCTCAAGCTCAAGCGTTGGGGGCCCCAAATGTACTTAGATATGGATTGGAGCCGCTGCCTACAGCTTACATCATAATCGGTGAAGGCACAACAGTCTGGCATGTCGGTTCTGCAAGAACCATACCATTTGACAAACCAAGCTTGGCTGCAATGTATGCCCTATCTGCACAGTTTATGGGAATGAGATTTGTATATCTCGAGGCTGGCTCTGGCGCAAAATCAAATGTTAGACCAGAGATGGTAGCAGCTGTTCGAAAACTCTTCAAAGGATTTCTCATCGTAGGTGGAGGAATTAGAAATACTCATACTGCTACTGAGATCGTCAAGGCGGGTGCTGATGCTATAGTGATTGGCACCTTCATTGAGAAGGGTGGAAGTTTCAAAACAATAGCCGATATCGTAAAAACCATCCAGTCCGTAAGGAAATAGCATGTCTGAAAACGTAGCATTGAGGCTTAAAGAAGTCCCAATGCCAAAATCATATTTTGATTATTATAGCAAACTATCAAATGAGGTCTTTATCATCTTTGAAAAAGCTGCTGCTGCCAAGGCTACATTAGCTGACTCCTCTGGAATGGTAGAGCCCAAAATAGCATTCGATCTCTCTGATCGCGTATCAAAAATGCACGACATTGACGTCACAGAAAACCTTAGAAAGCTTATCCAGACAACAACAAAGGAACTTGCAGCCCTTAAACTCGCAGAAGAGATAGCCCAAGGCAAGTATTCTGGTCCTGACACTAGCTTAGAGGAAAAACTTGACTTGGCCGTGCGTGTGGGGCTGGCAATCGTTACCGAGGGTGTAACTATAGCTCCTCTTCAGGGAATAAGTGAGGTTAAGATAAAGAAGAATGCCGATGGTTCAGAATACCTCTCAATCTCATTTGCAGGACCTATACGCTCTGCAGGAGGCACAGAGGCAGCATCTACCATGCTTATCGCAGATCATGTACGCAAGATTGCTGGCCTTGACAAATACAAAGCAAATTCCTATGATGATGAAACAGGTCGATTTGTAGAGGAGCTACGTCTCTATGAGAGAGAGGTAGGAAACTTTCAATTTCATGTTCCGGACGAGGATGTAGTAACCGTCATTTCTAACCTTGCAGTGGAGCTTAATGGGATAGACACTGATCCAGTCGAGATTGTAAGCCATAGAAACATGGTAAGAATAAACACAAACAGGGTTCGTGGTGGGGCATTGCGTGTACTCAACGATGGTCTCATTGGAAGATCTCGTAAGTTGTTAAAACTCATAGATTTATTCAAACTAGATGGTTGGGAGTGGCTTAAGGATCTAAAGGGAGCCATCCAGACCGGAGACGAAGATGCTGCAGCTCACAGAATGAGAGAGGTGATCACTGGTAGGTCAGTTCTTTCAATGCCAAAAAAACTCGGCGGATTCCGGCTACGATATGGACGGGCATGTAATACAGGCTTTGCATCAATTGGGATTCATCCTGTTGTCGCAGAAATTTTAGATCACGTCATAGCAGTTGGTACTCAGATAAAACTTGACATACCAGGAAAGGCTTCAACTGTTGCATTTGTCGATTCAATTGACACCCCAATTGTTAGACTAGACAATGGAAACGTAGTTAAGATAAGGGACACCGCACATGGAATTCACCTCAAACCACACATTGAAAAAATTCTACACCTTGGAGACATTCTCATAAGCTATGGTGATTTTCTTGAGAACAATGCAGAGCTTGTTCCTACAGGATACGTTGAAGAGTTTTGGGTCGAGGAGCTAAAGGAAAAGGTTACAAAATACGAACCAGACGACCTTGATCTATTAAGCTATATAGACAAGATTCCAGATCTTGAAGAGGCATTTAGAATATCACTTAACTTTGGAATTGGACTACATCCTCATTATCTGTATTATTGGGACCAGCTAACAGTTGAAGAACTAGAAAAGATCCTCAATCCAATTAAGATAGAATCTGAACTTATCGTTTATCAAAAAGATACAAAAGAGATTTTAGAAAAACTTGGTGTTCCCCATGAGTTGGCTGGAGATACGATTATGCTAAAAGGGACTGAAGCAAAAATTTTCTTCTACTTGCTTTTTAGGATGCCAATTCAGCTGGACAAAACACTATCAGTCCCAGAAATAATTTCAATATCATCTGGGATCAAGATAAGGCCAAAATTCTCAACTGCAATAGGTGTAAGAGTTGGAAGGCCTGAAAAAGCATCACCTAGAAAAATGAAACCTCCAGTGCATACCTTATTTCCTGTAGGAAGCAAGGGAGGTGCTTCACGTGATCTTCTCAAGGCAGTAAAACAACCCAATTTTTACTGCAATATCAATAACAGACTATGCAAAAACTGCAATCTACCTTCAATCAGCATAGCATGTCCGAGATGCAAAGCAAAGACCAGCTCAATATCTGTCTGCCCAAAATGTCGTGATGAACTGGAGGAATCACATTGCCCAAAATGTAAGATCAAAGCGTCTACCCACTCATATCGTGCGTTTCCTCTCAAGGAATTACTCAATTTTGCACAAGAAAGAACAGGCGTTCGTGCTCAAGAACCATTCAAAGGAGTAAAGGAGCTCATTAATCAAGATAGAGTTGCAGAGCCACTGGAAAAAGGTCTCATACGACAAAGCTTGAATCTCAACGTATTCAAAGATGGTACAATTAGATTTGATGCAACAAATGCGCCGCTCTCGCATTTTACCGCCTCCTGGATTGGCACAACTCCCAAGAAGCTGACAGAGCTTGGATATGCACATGACATTAATGGCAACCCACTCGAAAATCCAGACCAGATAATTGAGCTAAAAACTCAAGACGTCATAATCCCAAAAGAATGCGGGGAAAGCCTAGTTTTAGTTTGCCAGTACTTGGACAGAGAACTTGGAAAATTATTTGCTCATCCTCCATATTATAACGTAAAAAATATTGATGATTTGATTGGCCATTTGATAATTGGTCTTGCGCCACACACTTCTGTTGGAATTGTGGGAAGAATAATTGGTTATACCAACACCCAAGTTTGTCTTGGTACTGCCGTGTGGCACTCGGCAAAAAGAAGGGATGCAGACGGTGATGCAGACTCGATCATGCTGTTGATGGATAGCTTGCTTAACTTTTCGAGGCTGTTCTTGTCTGACAGGATTGGTGGACTGATGGACGCACCATTACTTGTACAACCAATTGTAATACCACAAGAAGTACAAAGACAGGCTCATAACTTTGAGGTGGTAACCAACTATCCTTTGACATTTTTCGAGTCAACATTACAAAAAGAGAAAGCAAGTGAGATAAAAAGCGTTGAAGTTCTAAAATCAAGGCTGGAGACTGAAAAACAATTCTACGGTTATGGGTTTACGCACAGCACAAGTACTCTTACCACGTCAAAAGCCCGTAGTGCATATTCTACACTGGGCTCGATTCTTGAGAAGCTTGACATGCAAATTAGAACTGCTGATATCATCAATGCGGTAGACCCAAGCGAGGTAGTCTCTATGGTCATGACCACCCATCTCTTACCTGACATCATGGGAAACCTCAGGGCATATTCTGGTCAATCATTTAGGTGTACGTCATGTGGAGCAAGCTACAGAAGAATCCCCCTTACAGCAAAATGCTTGGAATGTGATAACAAACTAATTCAAACCATGACAAGACCATCTGTTCAAAAATATCTTAAAGTTGCAAGAAGAATGCTTGGCAAGTACAGGATTGAGCCATACCTGAGAGGAAGGGTACTCTCTTTGCTAGATGAACTTGAACTTGTATTTGGCAAAGAAGATGGCAATCAAGCGCTGCTTACAGATTATGCCTAGCGAAGTCTAACATAATCATACCCACCCATCTTGCTTTCAAAACAATAGTGGACCTTCTGGAATTTCTTTCTAAATCGCTTGACCTCTAATGCAATTTTCTTTTTGTCTTTTTTATCCACAACTACATTTTTGATAAACTCGGCCACCTGTTTCATTTCTGATTCCTTCATGCCAAGTCTTGTAATTTCGGCAACCCCCAGTCTCATTCCTCCTGGATGAAAGTAATTACGGCCTGCCTTGATGTCTCCTGGGATAAGTTGTCTATTTACTATAATGTTTGCCTTTTCAAGATCTGCCTCAATGGCACCTCCATCCCCAAATGAAAGAACATTTACTACAATTTGATGTGATTTTGTAAATCCTCGTTTTTCACCAAGTACTGTAAAGCCAGCTGAGCTTAGAGCCTCTGCCAAGGTCTTTGCATTTTTGATTACCTGAACAGCATACTTTTTGCCAAATTCTAACATTTCTGCAAATGCAATGGCCTTTCCTGCCATGTGATGTAAATGATGATTGCTTGTCATGCCTGGAAAGGTTGCCTTTTTGATCTCCTCACCATATTTGTTAAATGAACATATCATTCCACCCTGAGGACCAAACAAGGTCTTGTGAGTGCTCATGGTCATTGCATCAGCGCCTTCCCTGAGAGGATCTTGGAACTGACCTCCTGCAATAAGTCCTGCAACATGAGCTCCGTCATAGTTTATGAACATCTTGTAACTTTTCAGAAAATCTGCAAGTTCCTTTACTGGGTGGGGAAATAAAAAGACCGATCCCCCAAACATTGCAAGCTTTGGAGTTCTACCTGCCTTTTCAAGTTCTTGCACCTTTTGCTTTGTCTTATCCACATCGATTGTCATCTCCTCTGCATCAAATGGATAGAATTCGATATCTAATCCATGGACAAGTCCTGCAGTTCCCGCATGTTCCTTTTTACCATGCGAGATATGTCCACCTGATGGAATAGATGGTGCAAGCATTACATCTCCAGGGTTTGAAAATGCGGAATAGATTGCCAAATTAGCAACGACACCAGAAATTGGTCTTACATCAACAAATTCTGCCTTGAATAGCTTCTGGGCAAGTTCCATGCACTTGAACTCTACCTTATCTATGTAGATGCATCCAGCATAGACACGCTCGCCAGGCCAGCCCTCTGCATATCTATTTGCAAAGTCAGAAATGGTTGCCTCTCTAACTGCTGGACTTGGAATGTTCTCGCTTGCAATTAATGGGATCGAATCTGCAAACCATTGGTTATGCGTCTTGAGCATAGAAAGTACTTCTTTGTAAGCAACACGTGGTGAAGAGCGTGACATACCTTGTCCGACTAGTTTTCCTAATTTAAAAACATCGTTCAGTATTATCGAAAATTTAATTTGTCAGGGTTCTAGTCTACATAAAGACATAATAAGGGAAAATCGATCTCAGCTAAAATATGTCAATGCAAGCCTCATCAGGCGGAATTCCAGTTGTCATACTAAAAGACGGTGCAACTCAGACTAAGGGTAGAGATGCTCAGAAAAATAACATTACGGCAGCAAAGCTGATTGCAGAGATTGTTCATACAAGCCTTGGTCCACGCGGAATGGACAAGATGCTTGTGGATTCTCTAGGCGATGTTACTATTACAAACGATGGCGCTACCATTCTAAAAGAAATTGATGTTCAACACCCGGCAGCAAAGATGCTAGTTGAAATCTCCAAGGCAACAGACAATGAGGTAGGAGACGGAACAACATCTGCTGTAATACTTGCTGGCGCTCTCTTGGAAAATGCTGAATCTCTTATTTTGCAGGATGTTCATCCTACAATAATAGTTGATGGTTACAGAAAGGCTGCCCAGAAAGCAAAAGAATTCTTGGCAAAGATAGCAGACAAGGTTTCTGCAACCGATAAAGAAGTTCTTGAAAGAATAGCAAGAACATCAATGCAGACAAAGCTTGTCAGAAGAGACTCTGCAAACCTGGCAGACATGATAGTAAAAGCAGTAGTGGCAGTAGCAGAGAAGACTGAAGATGGATACCAAGTAGATATTGATGATATCAAGGTAGAAAAGAAGGCCGGCGGCTCAATCAAAGACTCTATCTTTACCAAAGGAATTGTACTTGACAAGGAAGTGGTTCACAGTGGAATGCCAAAGAAGATTGACAAGGCAAAGATTGCTATAATCAATAATGCACTTGAGATTGACAAGACAGAATTCGATGCCAAGATAAACATTCAGAATCCACAGCAAATGAAGTCATTTCTTGATGAGGAAAACAGAATGATCAAAAATATGGTTGACAAGGTAATTGCATCTGGTGCTAATGTTCTATTTTGCCAAAAAGGCATTGATGACATGGCACAACACTATCTTGCAAAGGCAGGAATTCTTACAGTTAGAAGAGTAAAAGAAAGTGATATGACAAAACTTGCAAAAGCAACTGGTGCAAGAATGATTACAAATCTAGACGATTTATTTGAAAAAGATCTTGGTACTGCCGAAATAGTGGAAGAACGAAAGGTAGAGACTGACAGATGGGTCTTTGTAGAAGGATGCAAGCATCCCAAGGCAGTAACACTTCTTGTGCGAGGAGGCTCACAAAGAGTTGTTGATGAAGTTGATAGATCTGTTCACGATGCATTAATGGTTGTTAAAGACGTAATGGAAAACCCAATGATTGTAGCTGGTGGTGGATCTCCAGAAACTTATGCCGCAACAAAGCTACGAGAATGGGCAAAATCCCTTGAAGGACGTGAACAGCTAGCAGTAGAGAAATTTGCAGATTCCCTTGAAGTAATTCCAATTACACTTGCTGAGAATGCTGGAATGGATCCAATTGACACTCTTGCTTCATTACGATCAAAGCAACTCAAAGGAAACAAGTGGACTGGCATTGATGTTATGAAAGGCCAGGTAGCTAGCATGCATGCTACAGATATTTTTGAACCATTATCTGTCAAAAACCAGATAATTTCATCCGCAACAGAGGCAGCATCGCTGATTCTAAGAATTGATGATGTAATTGCAATAGCCAAAGGTGCCGGAGGACCTCCACCTGGTATGGGTGGCATGGAAGGAATGGGAGGCATGGGTGGTATGGGCGGTATGGGTATGCCACCTATGGGCATGGAATAGTAGAATATACTTCACGCTCAAAGTTTATTTGACTAGTGTAGATAGACAATCTTATGCAACTGGGTAGCAACAAAATCATAACTGGTGCAAGATACATCTATCTGGTAGCTTTCTTTGCACTGCTTTCTGGAGTGTTTTATCCCGTTATCACTCATAGTGCCTGGGACCCAGTCATAGTAGGAACGTTAATTCTTTTTGTAGGTTTAGCGGGAGCCGTTGCTCTTTACAAAGGAGGAACTGGTGACAAACACCGACAAGCCTATCTCATTATTGGTCTGGTTGTCATTGCAGCGGCACTGTTCTTGGTATATGCTGCAATAGGCAGAATCTAGATATCAAAATAGAGATAGAATTCATGAGGATGAGGTCTTATTGAGATCTCATGATCATCTGCTCTTTCTATCTCAATTATCTTGTCTATAGTATCATTTGAGAATATTGGACTGAGGAACTTTCTATCACTTTCAAGTTCATCAAGTGCCTCTCCTAGTGTAGCTGGCAAGTCCTTGATTCCCTTTGCATCTCGTTGAGTCTTGGTCATCTTGTAAATATCCTCGTTGACTGGATCTCCCGGATCCATCTTCTTTTTGATTCCGTCAAGTCCTGCAGCAAGAACAGCAGCAAATACAAGATATGGATTTGAAGATGGATCTGGAGCTCTGAATTCTAATCTCTTTATCTTAGAATATTTTTCCCCTCTAAAATGAGCTGGAATCCTAATTATTGCAGATCGGTTGCTTGCACTCCATGCTATGTACACAGGAGCTTCGTATCCTGGTACTAATCTGTGATACGAGTTTGTTGTAGGTGCAACAATTGCAGATAATGACCTTGCATGGCTCATGATTCCACCACAATAGTATCTTGCAGTCTGACTTATCTCCTCTTTGTCGTCCTTGTCATAAAATATGTTCTTACCATCCTTCCATAAGCTCACATTGGTATGCATTCCAGAACCTGCATCCATAGAAATTGGCTTTGGCATCATAGTGGCCACCTTATCATATTTGGTTGCAATGTTTCTTATGACATACTTGTAAGTCTGTGCTCCATCTGCAGAATTAGTCATGGTGTCATATCTGATATCGATTTCACACTGTCCTGCAGTTGCTACCTCGTGATGATGATTATCACATAAAATTCCAAAATATTCGTTTAAGCACTCTACACAATCATTTCTATATTCTGTGAGAGTGTCAGCAGGTGTACTTGGATAGTACCCATTCTTCAATGCCATAGGGTATCCTTTTCCCTCTTGGTTCCATGGAGCCTCTTTTGACTCGATTGAATATGACTGGCCCTTATATGGCGTCAACACATCCCATTGGATCTTGTCAAAAACAAAGAATTCTACCTCTGGACCCCAATAGCTTGTATCAAAACCCTGCGTGGCAAGATACTTTTCTGCCTTTTGCGTTATGCCTCTTGGGTCAGCATCTAGTCTACCCTTTCCCCAGCCCCAATATACATCGCATATCAATCTGGCTGTTTTGGAGTTTGTCATCCAAGGAATCACTGCATATGTATTGGGATCTGGTTTTAGTATCATGTCAGAGTCTTCGACGGAGGCAAATCCTACAATTGAAGAGCCATCTAGCTTTGGTAGTCCATCTTGCATTTGTTGAGGAGTAAACAGGTTGGCTGAAATCGTTGTATGATGAAATCTTCCCCTAAGACCTGTAAACTGTAAATCGATGAATTTTATCTGGTCATGCTTTATCTTTGCAAAAACTTCGTCAGCCGAGTATGAAGTTGATACTGGCTCCCCACCAATCACTTTATATGGCAATTTTGCACCTTGATCATAAAACATAGGGGTCTATGATTTAAGTATTGTTGGGTGTGTAAATGTCAGAAACAAAAAAAATTGATGCAAATTCATTGTATGCCTTACTTCTTCGAGAAGTAGAGAATGATTCAGTACAAGAGCTAGACTCGAAACTGTACAACAACATTGCAGAATTTCTTGGAAATTTAAAAAATCAGGATTATGACGGAGTTGAATCAAAGATCAAAGACTCACTTGTAAAAATAATAACTGACATGACATCACTTCTTTTAAAAATTAGAATTGACAAGGCAGTAGGCTCAGAAGAGATTGACTATTCAAATCTTCTTGATGAAGAAAGATTTATTCTTGATTCTGAAGATGAACTAAGGCAGAGAAAAGAAACCATTCTTTCTGCAACGTTAAATGGAAGATTAAAGCTTCTTGAGACTGTAGCAAGAAATCATAGATCAAGAACTGTTGTTGTAAGGTTTCTCAAATCCATAGACCAGATTGTGGGAACAGACCTTCAGACGTACGGTCCATTTGAGGCAGAAGACGTTGCAACACTACCATTTGAGAATGCGCTTGCCCTATTTACCAAAAAGGTAGCAGTAAAGATAAACTGGGAAGACTAAAAATTAGGTACATCCAATGTGATATAACATGCATGACAGTATAGATCTTTATGTTTACTTTGAGGTCATAATCTATCCTGTTGTAGCCATATTTATTATAGAAATGATCAGCAGGGCAGCCAAGATACCAAATTGGATCAAACTCTTAACTCAGGCAATATCATGCATTGGATTTGGAGTAGCGTATCTTGTCATGCATGTAGCTCATTGGCTAACTGCTTTTGTACTGTTGGCGTTGGCAATTGCTCTACTTTATCAGGCAAAAGTATCAAAACTTAACCCACAAAAAGCTCTCTACTGACTAAACTTGCCAAAGACTCGTTTTATGAAGCCCTGTCTTCCAATACCCTTTCTTCTCTGAACTTTATTTTCTCCAAATCTTTTTGTTCTAATCTGGTGCAACTTGACACACCTGTGATCTTCTGGTAGTCTGTGTTCTGCACAAAACTTGTCATTGCAGTAATTGCACTGAAATGGAAGATTTTGTTTTTCTCCACAATATGCACAGTCAAACTGCTCCATAATTCTGATCCCACCTGATCCTAAATTAGTGTTAAGAAACAAAGTTATTTTTTAAAATGATCGTAATTAATTGACAAGACTTAATTACGCAATAAGGTCTGATGAACATGATTTTCAGTATGATAAAGGGACAAGTTGTTGTAATAACTGGCGCAAGCAGCGGAATTGGTTATGCTACTGCACTATCAATTGCAAAAGCGGGTGCTAAAGTTGTTGCAGGTGCACGAAGAAAGGATCGGTTGGAACAACTACAAAAAGAAATTGAGAAAAATGGAGGAGAGTGTATTACAATTGCATGTGATGTAACAAAACGAAGTGACTGCGAAAATCTAATTGATGGTGCAATAAAAAAATGGAACAGAATTGATATTCTAGTTAACAATGCCGGCCTAATGCCATTGAGTTTTGTGAAAAATCTCAAGGTTGATGAATGGGAACAGATGGTTGATGTAAATATCAAGGGTGTATTGTACTGTACAGCGGCTACAATTCCTCATATGCTCAAGCAAAATTCTGGTCATATAGTAAATATCTCATCAATTGCAGGAAGAGTGGTCTTTCCAGCAGGAAGCGTATATTGTGCAACAAAGTATGCAGTGAGAGCATTTAGTGAAGGACTACGACAAGAACTTTCAGCAAGAAACAACATCAGAGTCACAACAATTGAGCCAGGAGTCGTTGATACTGAACTTACAAACACAATCACTGACAAGTCCCTAGAAACGTTTGTAAAATCTGCCAAGACTATGCAGGCCCTCAAGTCGGAAGACATCGCAAATTCTATATTGTTTGCATTGGAGTCGCCTTCTCACATGAACGTAAACGAGATAACCATAAGGCCGACAACCCAAGAAAGATAGGCGGTGTCCTGATATCAGGCCAACAAACATTGTAATTTTAGGTGGAGGATTTGGTGGTCTTTCAGCAGCAAATGAACTACGCGAGAATCTTACTCAAGATACTAGAATCACAATTGTAGACAAGAAAGACTGGTTCATGATGGATCTAGTCAAACTTTGGATAATTACGGGTTCAAGAGAGTTTGAAACCTCAAAGAAATCCCTTGAAAATGTCACAAGGAAAGGAATTGAGTTCATCAACGAGAATATAACCAAAATAGACTTGGAGAATAAAATTGTCAGAACAAGCTATCGCAGACTGCACTATGATTATCTGATAATTGCACTGGGAGTAGAGCTTGCACCAGAGCAGATTCCAGGCCTAAAAGAAAATAGTCTTGTACTGTATGACCTTAACGATGTTACCAAGATCCGTGATACTATACGACAAATGAAATCAGGCAAGATAGCTATGGCTATCACCGGACTTCCCTACAAATGT
Source organism: Nitrosotalea sp. (assembly GCA_050749105.1). Taxonomy (GTDB): domain Archaea; phylum Thermoproteota; class Nitrososphaeria; order Nitrososphaerales; family Nitrosopumilaceae; genus Nitrosotalea. Next base: position 15,710 of record JBOGQT010000006.1, read on the forward strand.
CCTCCTGCGCCATATGAGGCAGCTCTTCTGATAAGATCAGTCCTTGAGGAGGCCGGAACTAGCAGTTCCATTCGAATGGACTTTTACAGCCCCACTCCCATCACACTTCCAGCTGGAGGGCCTCAAGTAAGCGAAGATATCTTACAGATCCTAAAATCAAAGAACATTGAATTTCATGGAAACCACAAAACAGTATCAGTAGAACAAAATAAGATCAAGTTTGAATCTGGCGAGGTAGATTTTGACATATTAATTGCAGTTCCACCACACAAGGCACCTTTTGTTGCGGTTGATTGTGGACTTGCTCAGCCAGGAAAATTCATTGAGGTTGACAGGACCTGCAAGACAAAACTTGATCGAGTCTATGCCATAGGTGATGTAAACCAGATAATGATAACAGACAAGATAGCAGTTCCAAAAGCAGGAATATTTGCAGAGGGAGAGGGAATAACAGTTGCAAGAAACATAATATCACAGATAAAAAAAGAACGAGAATCTGCTATCTTTGATGGAAAAGGTGGATGTTATCTGGAAACGGGAAAGAATACTGCTGGATACATTAGAGTAGACATGTATGCAGATCCATCTCCTGTAACCGAACTAAAATCGCCTTCATCTGATTATTTTTCAGAAAAGGAAAAGTTTGAGAAAGAGAGACTAGAAAAGTGGTTGTAGTACCACAGCTAAATTTTTATTCAAAAATTAATCCCACCATTTAATAATTTCAACAATAGCCAGCAACTTGAGGGACCGTAGTCTAGCATGGTATGATGCTAGCCTGGGGTGCTAGAGGTCGCCGGTTCAAGTCCGGCCGGTCCCACCATATTATCTTATGATCTTTTGTCATTATTTTTAATGCAGAAGCTAATGCCAATTTGCCAATCCATCTTTTGTAGAAAATTTCCATTTAGATTGCATGGGAAAAAGAAAATTCACCATAGACCTTGGCAGTGAGAAGATCGATGTTGAGGGCCATCAGCACAAAAATGTAGCCATCAAATACCTCATGAAGAGACGCAGATCCCTACTTATGACACGCGACAAGGACAAGGTAGAAAGACTGTATTCTACAGTACCGAAGACTATCTCAATAGTTGGAGGTCATGTAACAAAGACCTACAAGATAAACTGGGAACGGGAAGGTACAACGGAATTTGAGGGATCTAGATTTGTATTTACACTGGCAGATCTTGAAAATCCAATAGAGATCACTCACTAGATTTTCTCTTATACTCAGTATGTCACTGCTTTAGGAATTGTGTCTATTCGTCTATCATTCAAGGACGATCTTAATCATACAGATTGTGGATAACTTGGAAATCCCAATACATCATGGTACGCCTTAGGAATCATTGGTTTGCATTGATATAGTAAATCACTTGCAACCTCGTCAAGCACATATGTTACTGCCCAGTCGTCTTCGCTTCTAATTGACCGGCCAAAACCCTGCAATAGTTTTACAAGCGTCTGGGATTTGTACCACAAGGGGAATTTTTGCATTTTGATCTTTGTTCTCTTTTCGCTCAAGTTGGGATATGGAGCCTTTGCTATTATTTGGAATCTAGATAAATCGTCTTTGAGATCAACACCTTCCCATAACGATGATGATAGCAGCACACCATCTTCATCCATTGAATGCTCTTGGATCACCTCATCTTGGGTCATGCCGTTCTCATTTCTACTATGGCAAATTCTAATTCTACTTTTATTTTTCTCTGAGAGATTATTTTGTATGTCCACACATCTTTTCTCAGATGAGGTAAGTATCAGACCTCGCTCATTTTCATGTTGGGAAAGTATCTCATCTATCTTTGATATCACTGCACGCTCGTCATCCCAGCTTGACGAATAGCTAATCTTTCTGACGTTTAGAAGGTTAATCCTCCTCTTGTCGGGAGAAAATGGCGATTTTGGCGTATCCACAAATGCAACTTTTGAAGGATCAAGTCCAGTGTTTTCACAAAAGCTTGCCTTGTCTATTGTGGCAGACATGAAGATCTGCGTATCAACATCAAAGAACGTCGTGACATATTTTGAGATGTCAAGAGGTTTGATGGATAGCGATTTCAAGTTTCCTCTCTCGTCAAAATATGGATCGTTTATGACAAAGTTATCCTTGTTTAATTCAAGTTCCACATGGGCATTTGCCATCCTCTCGTAACGTGATTCAAGCCTTGTAAGGTGCATGTAATCTGGATTTATCTGAAATGACTTGCTTTCCTGCAAATCCTTGATCTGTTTAGAGTATGATTTTGCAAGGTCATCTAGTAATTGTATGACAAGATCAACATTATCAAGGGAATAACTTTTGATGTCAATTTCGCATTCTGCAATATGCGTATTGTAGATGTCAATGCCTATGAACTGGTTTATCTGGTCTTCTATCTTATGAGCCTCATCAAATATTGCAATTGGCTTGTTGATGTAATCAGCATATGCCTTTCTACCAAATCTCATCAATTGAAAGTATGCAGCATAATTCCAGATAGAATGGTCAGAGACCAGCGCGCGATACTTTTGCTCATAGTAAAAACAATACGGATTTTTGGAATTTGGTTCAAGCTCGCCAATTCTTGGCTTGAACTTGCAAAACTCCTTGACTTCTTTTCCCTTGACCTTTACAGTCTCTTCGCATAATCCCTTCTCACATGTTAATCCCTTTTGGATGGCCTTTTTGGTCTCTATCTTTGGTATCCCTTGATGTTCCATGAGTTTGAGACATGCAAAATTAGATTTTCCCTTGACAGGATTGAGAAATTTAAAGTCCCTTGAATATTGATCCTGAAGTTGTTTTGAAGCTGTAATTACAAATGATTTTCCATAATATCTTGCAAGTGTTGCTGCAACAAGAGATTTTCCAACCCCTGTTGGTGCAGAAAGTATGATAGTCTTGTATCCAGACTTGAGTTGTTCTTCTATTGCACGTAGTATGTCTCTCTGTATCTGTCTTGGTTCAAATCCTTCTGGGAAATGTTCTAAAATGGTACTCATTTTTTCTCTGATGAAACTTGCAGAGATTGGCATTACTTAATTCATTGTATGTGTTTTGAGTTATTTTCTAATGGAGACAATCAGTTTTCCATTTGCCTTGTCTCTGATGTTTATCTGCTGTGAATGAACCTGAAAGTAGACATGTCCCAAGATTTCAACTGCAGTATTTGCATCACCTGTTCCTTTGATCTCCATTGCTGTCAAATTCTGCAATGACTGTCTAGTCTTTGGTACACCATGCTTTTTGATAAAATTATCAATGCTCTCACTGGTATAGAATTCTATTCTGCGCTGGATGGCCTCTTCCGTATCTGGATTTATTGACGTCGTGGCATACTAATGGTCATCCATCCTAATAAGATCACCCTATTTTGTCAAACTTTTGAAGACTTTTCCAAAGATACCAAGTAGCTATACTTCTGTATGGTTTCCATCTCTTGCCAAATTCTTCTACATCCTTTGGTTTTGGAAGTTCAGATAATGAAAAAGCCATCTGTACACCTTTTCGTAACCCGAGGTCATGAACAGGTAAAACATCTGGTCTTCCAAGCGAAAAAATCAAAAACATCTCTGCAGTCCATCTGCCAATACCTTTCACTTGTGTTAGATGAGCAATTATTTCCTCATCACTCATCTTTGACAACCGCCCAATCTTGATCTCGTCTTGTTCTATCTTTCTTGCCAGATCCTTGAGATACTCTACCTTCATGCCCGAAAGTCCTGCTGAGCGCAGCTTTGACTTTCTTGTAGCAAGAATTTCTAATGCAGTGGGAAACTTGGGATAAATGTCAATGAATCTGCGAAAGATTGCCTCGGCAGCCCTTGTTGCAAGCTGTTGGGATATTATGGATTCAACTAAAACTGCAAAATGACGATTTCTCCTCTTTAACGAATACTCTCCCACGGAATCAATAATTTTTTTCATTATTGGATCTTTTTTGAGAAACCTTATTCCTTTGTGCACTGTCATGTTATCTTGGTTCAGGATGGATGGTTACTATGGCATTTTTAATTTGATTTTTGATCTTGTACTCTATCTCAGAAACAATATCATGAACTCGTTCTATTGTGAGCTTGCCATCAAAAGAGCAGTCAATGTCTACCTTGAATATATCTTGCAGCTGAAACGTGATGACACGTCCAATTTTTTTGACACCAGGATATTCCTTGATGATGTTAGCCACCTGTTCCTCAATTGTTAGATCCTCCACAGGCACACTTTTTGGAATAGATACATAGGGCTCAAGATGAATTGTAATGTGATTTACATTATCGACTGATTTTTTTATCTGATCTTCAATTTCATCTGATACAACATGTGCATCTTCAAGAGACATATTCCGGTCAACCATCACGTGCAAACTGATAAAAACTCCATCCTTCGTGGTGGAATAACTTGTGTTATGAATGTCTGCCACCCCCTGGACTGTGGATGCAACATTATTTACGACATAATCAATTGGTACATCCTTCCAAGTAGGCTCGAAATGCACTGTAACCTTACTATTTGAAATTGTAGCTTTGATGTTCTTTTCAACATTCGCACTTATCTTATGAGCCTCTTCAAAACTTGAGGTACCTTTCAAAGATATTGTAACTTCAGCAAAGATGTCGCTTCCAGATCTTCGCATCTGTACTGATTCTGTCCTCATTACTCCTTCAGTACTATTAACAATGTCCTGAACTGTTCTGACCATGCTTTCAGACACGGCATCGGTAAGCTCCATTGCATTTTTGTAAATGAGTTTTAGGCTCAATATGACAAGAAGAGACCCCAGTATCAGTGCTGCAACAAAGTCTCCTTGGTAAAACCCCATTATGACAAGCACTATACCAACAAGGGCCACTGAGGTGGAACCCATGTCCATAAAGGCATGGTAAAAATCAAATCGCAGTGCAGGGCCCTCTGCTTTCTTTAACGTTTTACCCAAGATCGCAATTCTGGCAACATCTGAACACAGAGTGTAAACTGCTGCACCTATTGCCATCATGCCAGGTAGAACAGCAGGACGTGGTTCCTGTAGTCTTGAGATTGACTCAAAGATGAAAAAGCAAGCTATGATAAGTATGATGATGCCTCCAACAAAACTACCCATAGTCTCTATCTTACCATGACCATACGTGTGTTCTCTGTCAGGTGGTTTTGCAGCCCATTTTGCTGTGACAAGCAGTATGGCAGTAACCACAAAATCAAGTACTGCGTGAACACTATCAGTAATCAGTGCAAGACTGTTTGAGAAAATTCCAATGAAAAGTTCTACCACAAAGGCAGACAGTATTATGCCCAGAGAGAGCCTCAGAGCATTTGTTTTGATGTTTTGCAAGCTCAAGTCTTGTGCAACCCCAACACTTTCAACAACTTGTCAAAGTTTTCACGGGACTGGTCATGCTTGTATTTTTTCAAAGATTCAATCATCTGCTTTGTACTTGGAACTTTTATGATCTTCTTAACAATGCTTGAAAGACCAGATCCAATAAAGATACCTTGGGTTGCTGAGGTAACATTAGATGTTCTCCTGTTTACACTAGCACTTTCAAAATCAATTATACATGGCGATCTTCCTATAATGACATGTTTGTGTATGTAACTTAGCTCTCCATGATCAAGACAAATCTTATCCAAGCTATAACAATCCTCCAAGACTTTTCTTATTGTAGCTTTGAGTTTTGCGGCACTACCTTTGCCATTTAGCTCCTTTATCCAATCAATTATTTTCTTTCCTTCCAGGTATTCCATTACTATGAAATTTTTGCTACTATCTATTACTCTTGGACCAACATTTACTTCATTTGCCAGCTTTAGAAGTCTTGCTTCGGGTTGCATCTCTTCCCTGCTTGAATCTATTCTGCGTATCTTCAGAGCTACATCTTTTTTACCTTGTTTTGATAGCACCACAACACCCACGTAACCCTTGCCCAAGACAGCAATGTTGTTTAGAATAGTAGGACCCTCAAATGTAACGCTCTTGATGCCTAGTTTTTTGAGCTCCAAGACCCGCTTTGTAATCTCTCTTTTTGTGGCCTTGGGATATGCCAGAACATGACAGTATGGTTCTTGGACTAGCTTACTTGTTGGTATTGAAGATGAGTCCATCGGTAGAGGTAACGTCTGCCAGTGCCTTTTTAATGGATTTGCTTACGGGCTGGTCTCCATGCAGTACCTTAAAGCCATGCCTTATGTCTGGAATTATGCCTCTTGGAACACCTGATTTTGCCAAGTTTTTCTTCAAGAGAAACTCCAGAAACCTTTTGGCATCATGAAATTCTCTTTTCTGCATCGATAGTACCCGTCCGTTTTCATCAATCCAAGTCATGACGTTCTTGGAATTTTTTGAAATAAAGTTCTCTGAATCAGCTTTTCTGTAAACCTCTGGACCATTTTTAACCATGAATTTTTCAATTACAGGCAGGCGCAAAAGAAAGAGCATAGCTGCCTCTGATTCTTCATCAGTTACTGCAGTCTTGCGCATGACCTCAAATCCTCCATGTGCAAGCTGTCCTGCCAAAGAAGTAGTGCCCCGTTTTACCTGTCCCCAAATTATGTCAGGACTTCTCCACTTGTAATCAAATTTTACAATTATGACATTTTTCGAATTTTGTGCATTAGGGTTTCTTTGCTTGCCAATGAAAAATGACATGGATTGTTTTTTTAGAAATGCTCTTGCAGCAAGAATAAATCTTGCAACATTTTGTGCAGAAATTGCCGTACCAAGATTTCTATTGCTATCTATGGGATCGATCAATATTAGAGATGTCTCAAATTTTTTATTTGGGTTTCCTACCACCTGTCCTTGAGTAAAGTTAGCTGCTGCTTCAAGAACCCCAAGAAAACTTCCATAATTATGAACAAGAACTTCAGCAACATATCCTCCAAAACCCTCCTTTGCAATCTCGGCACCATAAATTCCCACGCCTTTTAGGAATTTCTTTAGAAGCCTTACCTCATTCTTTTTGGTATCATCAAATGTTTCCAAAATGAATCCAGTGTGAAATGATGACCTATCCGCGGCACTTTTCCACTGACCCTTTTCAACATTGTAACAGGGAACAACATTTACTTTTTCCCCCTTTATCTCTGCCTCCACATATGGATGCTCAGAATATCTAATGCGAGGCTTGAATTTTTTCATTGAGCCAAAGCCAATTTTCTTCCCAATCTCTTCAAAGTTTTTCTCATTGATGTCATTTTTTAGCTTGACAAATATGTCAAAGTCCATCTGATTTCTAAGCCAAGTTCCCTTTGCATATGACCCACCAAGTTCCACAGTTACCACTTCGGGATACCTATAAGCTTCATCGCTTACCTGCTTGAACAGAAAATCTGCAATCTCCCTCTTCTTTTGCTCTTCCTGTTTTGTAGGGATTGAAGTTTTCTTTGCCTGCTCTAAAACTCGACTCATTGTGCTTTTACCACCAGTAAATCAGAATATATCGGCCCATTTGAAGTTAAGACACTTTGCTTGAATTTGAGCTCAGAGATTATATCATTCCCAAGGCGGATCTTGTCATACCTTGCTATCCTGCCTGAAACGTTATCCTGTTTGTTTTTTACTCTAAATATGGTAAGATGTGGCTTGAACGGCTTGTCCGACTTGAATCCTAGCGGCGCAAGCTTTTGCTCAACCTGAGTAGCAAGCCCTACCAGCTGTACTGCTGCCATATCATCGACACCAATCCAAATTACCCTTGGAAACTTGGTATTAGGAAATGCACCAAGATGGGTGAAATCCATTTGTATTGGTTTGAAGACAATACTAGAAAGCGATTTTTTTACGTTATCGGCAATCCCCTCAGTTATTTCTCCTAAGAAAAATAATGTAAAATGCATGTTCTGCTTGTTTACTGGACTTGCCTTTATGTCAAGATCAGATTGCAGCTTTGTTATTGAGTTTAGCACATCCTTGCTGCAAACTTCAACTGCCACAAATGTACGCATCAGAAGAATTCAGATTCCAGAGTCTATAATGATTTCCGGTAGCTTCATAGACTGGAAGAGCAGGTTTGTGAATGTGACAAAGCTTATCGTTTGCCTAACTGGCATGCCAGGTGCAGGCAAGACTACAATAGCCGAGGCTCTCAAATCCAAGGGATTTGACAAGATAACCATGGGCGATGCAGTAAGGACAGAAGCCACAAGAAGAAAGATAGAGCCTACTGGTGAAAATCTGGGCAAACTCATGCTTGAACTTCGAGAAAAAAATGGACCTGGAGCGGTGGCCGAACTAATTAAAGATGAGATATTAAATTCAAAATCTAATGTAATACTTGTCGATGGCGTACGATCACTTCCAGAAGTTGATGTATTAAAAAAAACTGGCACAGTCAAAGTTCTTGCAATTCACGCATCGGGAGATACCAGATTCAAGTTTCTAACAGGCCGTGGTAGGTCTGATGCCCCGTCTGATAGAGAAGATTTTTCAAAAAGGGACTCGAGGGAAATTGGGGTTGGAATGAGCGAATCAATTGCACTTGCTGATGAAACAATCTCCAACAATAATTTAACAATAGAACAACTAGTAGATACTGCCTATCATATTATCAAAGGCTGGATAAAATGAATATACCTAATGTTGCATGCAAGATAGAAGCGTATGCCGCGGTAAATCCATCCGAAGATCCGGAAAAGGTCAAGGCGGCTGTATCTAATATAATTCAAAATGCTGATTATCAATACAAGGAAGGAAGCATAAAGGCAAGCTCTAAGGATCTACACTCTCTGTCAAAGATTCAAGAAAACATACGAAAACACAAAGTAAACAGAGTCTACAGGAGGCAGATGCGTTACAACACAAAGGGAGACACTACGTGGTTTTATCTCAACAAACAAGCAGCATATGTTGATGTCATAGCTGTTTGCGATGAGGCAGAAGAATCTCCAATGGGGCCAATCAAGGTAATCCTACACTCAAACAACTTGGAAAAAATAGCTGAATGGCTTGCCCCTGAATTTGTAGAATAAAGTTTTTGTTCACTCGCACAATACTTCAAACTTGTACGAATGTAGTAAATTTACAAACTCGTTTTAGATACATTTCTATACCAAAAAACTGTAACCTTGAAAAATAGACTGCGAATTATTTGCATGATAATTTAGAAAATGTGGTGGCGTGGCCCTGTATAGGCAAGAGCATTCTCTTACCACTTGCACACCTTTGTGTGCCTACCATGTACTCTTTTTCGCAGAGCCACGCAAATTCAGTCGCCAGAATTTGCGTCTTTTCTCATTAGTCATTATACGTTTTCATAATATTTAACAATTAGTCATAATTCCCATAACTGAATATCATTTTTTTAATAATTCTTCGATGTATAACGGCAATTTAACAAAAACACTGCTTCTTTTTTTGAATAATTTTGACAATTTATTTCTGAAATATTGTGACAAGCTCAGGAATTGCCCTTACAGCAGAGGAACGAATTGAGAGATCCATGTTTGCAGACATCGGAGTCTCTTCTGGATTTACTTCTATTACAGTTGCGCCATTTTGTTTGGCATATGCAGGCAAGAGATTTGCAGGAGATACTGCAAGCGAGGTACCAACTACCACCATTACATCACAGGATCTTGCTTGTTGCATCGCTGTATGCCACACATCTTGCGGGAGAGACTCTCCAAACCATACCACATCAGGCCTTAGGATGTTGTTGCATTTGCAGAGTGGTGGAAGCTGAGAAAAACTCGATGTTATGGTATCTTTGAAATCACACACGGTACACTTGATCGTAATGATGCTCCCATGAAGCTCATAGACCTTTGTACTTCCTGCTCTCTGGTGAAGACCATCAATATTTTGTGTCAATACATGGATAGGCTTGAATTTTTCAAGCTCCGCAATTGCAAGATGGCCGGCATTTGGCTTTATCGCCAAGATATTGCTTCTTCTTTCCTCATACCATTCCCACACAAGCTTTGGATTTTCATAAAATGCATCTATTGTGGCAAGCCTCATTGCATCATATTTTCTCCATAACCCATCTTTTCCTCGAAAGGTTGGAATCCCACTTTCTTGGGAAACTCCAGCTCCGGTAACAAAGACTATCTTTTCTGCTTGGTGCAACTTGTCAGCAACTGGTTCGAACATGTCACTTGATGTTTATCTCTAAAAGATCCTTTGCAGCAATTACGGAATCATGAACTGTCTTTGCTTCTGTTACCAACTCGTCTGCATTTTCATATCGTGCTGAAAAATGTGTCAAAATAAGATTTAACACATTTGCTTTTTTTGCAAGTTCTGCCGCTTCTTTTGCGGTAGAATGGTAGTTTTCCATTGCCTTGTCACGTAATTCGTCAGAATATGTAGAATCAAAAGTGATATAGTCACATCCTTTGAAGAATTCTTCAAGTTTCTTTGTGGGTCTTGTATCGCCTGAAATGCCTATCTTTCTTCCCCTTCTCTTCTCTCCCATTACATCAGATGGCTTTACAGTATTCTCTCCTGTCTTTACCTCGTTTCCACTCTGAAGCTCTCTCCACAATTTTCCTTCTGGAATTCCAAGCTCCTTTGCCTTCTCGGGATAGAACTTGCCTGGCCTGTCTTTTTCAGAAAAGAGATACGAATATGCCGGTATAGAGTGCTCTGCCTCACAAACATGAACCGTATAAAGCGGATCGTCAAAGACCAATCCTTCTCTTATTCTCATAATCCTAACAGGAAATGTAAGTCCAAAGTTTAGTATCTTTAGATTACTTGCAAGAAATTCCTCGATTCCAGATGGGCCAAAGATGTCGATTGATTCTGTCCTGTTTTGAAGCGACATCGTTTGCAACAAGCCAAGAATTCCCACGCAATGGTCTCCGTGCAAATGGGTTACAAAGATCTTCATCTTTTTGTTCCATCCAAGCTTTGCCTTTTGGAATGCAACCTGAGCACCCTCACCTGCATCAAACATCAGTATCTCCTTGTCTAGAACTAGACAGATGCATGTCATTCCACGTTCTATTGTTGGCTGGGCAGCTGATGTTCCCAAGAATACTAGTTTCATCTTACGGCAATCACTCTTGTGAGGCTCTTATGCCTAAAGATTTCGTATTTCTTTGCTTCGTTTAGTTCTTTGATATCCATTCCCTTCTTGTATACTAGTACAGTTCTCATCTTTTTTGGTACAACTGAAAGAAAATCCTCAATTATTTTCTTTGGCGACATGGACGATTTTGAGGAAATGCCATATGGAACGTCAGTAACTATAGCATCGATCTCGTCTTTGATCTTTGAGATATGGTGGTATGTCGAATTGACAACTCTGGGTCCATATCCATTTCCTGCGAGATTTTTGTTTGTAATTTCACACATTTTAGAATCAAAATCAATTCCCATGGAACGTATTCCCATGGACTCGGCCTCAAGTAATATGGTGCCAGTTCCGCAGAAAGGGTCGCATATGGTCTTACCCTCTTTTAGCTGTGACAGGTTTACCATGCATCTGCCAAGTTTCCAGTCAATCTCAGTTGGATATTTGATTGCCTTTTTAGGCCTCTTGTATTCCAACACATCTGCATAACCTATGTATCTATTGTCATCAGTAATGATAAGATATACAGTAAGTGAGGGATTTGAGAGCGATACCTTGGAATCCATCTTTTTCTTGAGAACTTCGCCAGCCTCTCTTTCCACAAGCAATGTGTTGATTTTTTTGGAGGAGAGATTTACCGCCCTGCAAGCAAACGTATCGGATCTTGGCATAGACAAGTCTATCTTTGAAATATCATCAAAGGTATCAACAAGATTTCCTGCAGCTCTGATAAATGTAGCCCTCTTGGCAATCTTCTTCCATGTTATACCAGACTTGATAATTACGAGCCTTGATTCTACGGAATGTCTTGTGTTGACGTCATAGCTTTTTGATATGGAGATCAATTCATCCCTTGCAAGTTGTTGGTGTTCTCCGGATAACACAAAAAAACTTTGTACCATTCAGCTGATTGCTCTTGCTATTACAGGAGAGACATCAATAATACCTGTCTTACCGGGTATGGTATTTGTGCTAACTATCTTTGTAACACCAGCCTTTCTGATCCTTTTTTCTGCATCTCCTATCAAGAGAGCATGAGTACAAGTTGCGTATACTCTACCACACTTTTGTCTCCTCAAATGTTCAGCTGCTTTGACTATACTGCCACCAGTGCTTATCATGTCATCAACCAAAATTATGTCCCTGTCTCTTACTTCTTGATGATTGCTTGATTTTATTACAACTTCCCCAGTCTTTCTGTCTCTGTGTTTTTCTAATGTAATATAGTCTACTTTCATTAGATCTGCAAAATTCTTCGCTCTCTCAACTCCTCCCATATCTGGGGAAACCACAAGCGGGTTTTTAAGATTCAATTTGTTGAAATATTTTATAATCTCTCCTATGGCACTAACATTTTTTGTAGGTATCTGAAAATGCTTTAGTGCCATAATACTATGAATATCAACTACTATGATTTTTGTTGCACCTGCAGCCTTGAACATCTTTGCAATAAGAGACATAGTTACAATTTCTCTTGGGAGAAATTCTCTATCTTGTCTTGCATAACCCATGTATGGCATAACTGCGTAAACTTGGGAGGAATGCTTTCTTGCCTGTGAGACCAAGGCTAGAGCACGAACCAGATTAGAGTCTACAGGAGGATACACGGAATGTACCACAATTATTTTTCCAGTTGGCTTTGCCTTGAGCGTAATCTTGCTTTCGCCATCTGGAAAAACTCTCAACTCACATCCGACATACTTTGATCTTAATTTTGCTGCTATTTTTCTTGCTAGCTGTTCAGATGACAATCCACCAATGACTGTAAATCTAGCCAACAGACTCATCGAGCCATGGGTCATTCTTAAGTTTTGAGGAATTTCGGCATGACCAATCAAGATGTTTAAAGAAGCCATTTACAAAATAAGGTGAGATGGAAAACCGTATAGTCTCCTTTCTCCCAAGCGCAACTGAGATACTGTATGAACTTGGTGTGGGAGATCAAGTGCTTGCAGTAACACATGAGTGTAATTATCCACAGGAGGCAAAGGCCAAACCACGAGTAATTTACTCTGTCTTTGATCCTGAAAAAATGACAAGCCAAGAAATTGACAGAAAAGTAGTGGAACTAATGAAATCAGGCAATGACATCTATGTACTTGATGAACAAGTGCTCAAAAGTATAAATCCAAATCTTATCGTGGCTCAAGGCATTTGTGAGGTCTGTTCGCCTTTCACCAAAGAGATCAACAAGGCAGTTACAATACTTGGAGGCAAGCCTGATGTTCTAATCTTAGACCCAAGAAACCTAGATGATATACTTGATAACATAATTGAGGTTGGGAAAAAGGTTGGAAAGCTTAATGAGGCACAAACATTTGTGCACAACCTGAAATCTAAAATCAAAGCTATTCAACATATTCCAAAAGGCGCACGACCAAAAGTTCTCTGCATTGAGTGGCTTGAGCCATTGTTTACCGCAGGTCACTGGGTGCCACAAATGGTGGAGCTAGCAGGAGGAATAAATGGGATAAGTGCGACAGGAGATCAGTCAAGAAGAATGGAACTTGGTGAGGTAGTAAAATTTGATCCTGACATAGTCATTCTTATGCCATGTGGTTTTGATGTAAAGCGAACTCTGCAAGAATATGAAAAGACTGTAGAGAAGGAAGATTGGAGATCATTGAGAGCAGTAAAACAAGGCCAAGTGTATGCAGTAAATGCAAACGAGTATTTTAGCAAGCCAGGACCAAGAACCGTAATTGGGCTTGAGATCTTGGCAAAGATAATCAATCCAGACACATTTCGAGATTTACAAGTTCCAAAGAATTCTATTCATAAGGTAGAATTTGAATTGTAAAAATGTCCCGACATCCTCAATGGGTAGATGTGAGGATGTAAGTGACTCCAAATGCTTGGTAGCATATCTTCTTGTATCTTTTATTTATCTTGAATCAATCTTTCACCTTCTTATTCTAAGATTTGAGAATATCATACCCCAGTTAATGTTGCTTCTGCGATATATGACACATGTGTATTAAAATTAACACAAAAAATTACAAATTAGGATACACATTGAATAAATCATTGGACTTGGTATTCTCTGATATTCATGCAGACATTAATGCTTTGGATACTATACTTGGCATAACATCTAGTGCTGAATTTAAAAAAAAGTATGGCGCCTTATCCAGAATAATAAATTTGGGAGACATTCTTGAAAGGGGGACCCACCCAAAAGAGGTGCTTTCTAGACTAAAGTCACTTGAAAAGAACTATCCACTTTTTTCGGTCGTGGGAAATCACGACGAAGCATTTCTGTATAACAAGTTGATAGGTGCAAGCTCAATTGAGAGTATGAATGCACATGCAAAACTGAATTCGGAGGATATCTTGTTTTTCAAAGAAAATGACGATGGAACCTTTGGCAGTCAGGAGTTTATCGATAAAAAACACGGTCTGTTTTGCGTTCATGGTGGCCCACTTGACCCTGAAAAAATAACACCGCAAACTGCCAAAGATGAGGCTTGGTTATACAAAAGGTGCTGGCAAAGACTAACAGAGGAGGACTTTGAGTTCTTCACTTATGCTGGATATCATTACAAGGCATCTTCTGCTTTTGATGAGGCTAAAAAACATGTGGAAAACCATATAATTTTGTGTGGTCACCAACATCAAGAAGAAGTAATAATACAAGATGGCGATATTCATAGGCTTTATCCAACCTTAAAACCAGTAAAAGAGAAGGTAGCCGGTTACATTCTTGAGAACAGAGAAATTGAAATTAACCCTTCAAACAACTATTTCATTAGATTAGGTATCGGCGGACCTGAAGGTCATTATGTAAAAGATTCCGAAGTTCCTCATTTTGCAATTGTTCAATATGACCCAAAAAAGGTAATCTTGTTTACAGTATATACCTGACACTAGTTGAAATCAATTATGAGCGCCACAGAAACACTACGAAATGACCACCGACAGATACGTCGTTTTGAAAAGATAGTTGTACAATGCTATACAAAGCTCAACGTTGGACAAGACATTCCATTTTCAGATTTAGAAAGAATGGTTATAATCATGTCTGAATTTCTAGATGCAATTCATTATTCAAGAGAGGAAGATGCATATTTTGCCTGTATTACAAGTTATGGTTCCCTAAAAGAAGAGATAAGGGCATTTATGATAGAACATGAGTTCAGTCGCCGAATTGCAAATAATATATCTAAACACTTGCAAAAGTGGAAAGAGGAAGGGAATGGAAGAGAACCTGTTGCAAGATTTCTTAAAACTTATGCAGTTTATCTAAATGATCATATGACAAAGGAAGACAAGTTCTTTGACATTGCAGAAAAACAAATCTTGTCGCCTGAAGAAGAAAAAATGATGTATGAAGAATTTCGTGCAGTTAATGCGGTTGTAACAAAACTTGATGAGATGATCAAGTCAATTGACTATTTAGAACAGGTTGACTGGATGAAAAATCAGTAATCTTCAAAGACCGACTTTACTTTGGGATAAAATGAAACTTCGCTTTGTTCTAACTTGTATTTTTGTTGCATGATTTGGGTACGAATACATAATTATTATATATCATCACTTTAGTATGGAAACTATACATACTATTATGAGTACCATTGTAAATCTTCGAGTGCATATTGCTCCAGTAGGCTTTGAGATTGACAGAATTGCGATTCCTGCAAAGCAGATGAAAGCAGACAGGGTCTGGCTTTTGATGCATGGTGAGCCAACAAAGGATAGAGCGCAAGGCTACATGGAAAAAATAAGAGCACAACTAAGAAAAGAAAAGATTGACGTTTACGTAGTGTATTCTGATAGATTTGATCTCTTCAAGATACTAAAATCCGTTAGAGAAATTGTAGAAAAAGAGAAAGACAATGATATTTTTGTAAATTGTTCTTCCGGTTCAAAAATCCAAGCGATTGCTTGCATGATGGCTTGCATGATGTTTCAAGGAAAAACAAAGATTATTCCATATTATGCAGAACCAGAAAGTTATGCTAGTGTAAAGGGAGCACAGCTTTCCTCAGGGTTAAAGACGGTGGTAAAGCTTCCTGCATATGAAATTCATACTCCAAAGCCGGTCTTGGTTCAAGCACTGAAAATAATAAAGCAACATGGTGGTAAAATAACAAAAAAGGAAATGGCAAGACTTGCAGAAGAAAAAAAACTAATTGTGATCAATGCAAAAGAAGAAAATTTTCAGCAAGCTAGATTTGCAAGTCTTGATAAAAATATAATACAACCACTCTTGAATGAATGGAAATTCATTGAGATTGAAAGAATAGGAAGAACGCGTTGGATAAAGATTACACCAGAAGGGGACGGAGCAGTTGAATTTCTTAACTAGAGCCTCTTGTTGCAAGCTCAGGCTTTAAGGTCCAGACAATTCCCATCGCAATGAAAGGAATAGAAACTATTCCTGCAATCTCCAAATATGTCTTGTACTGTTCTGGATGTTGAGGATCAGGATTTGTCCACAGAAATGGTACTGGCAAGGCCGCAGCAAACCAGATTATGGACAGCATAATAATTATCTTAAGTGATTGTTTCCTCTTGGCATCCATGTCATAAGTATCAATGGTGGTTCTATTAATTTGATATGGCTGATTTACTTTGTTGTTGCTCCACCATCTACTGATAGGATGGCACCTGTGATCCATGACGAATCCTCTGATGCAAAATATAGTACAGCTTTTGCAACATCTTCTGGACTGCCAATTCTTCCTATTGGATGCTCAGCCACAGCCATAGATCTATCTACTTCTGTTCTGAGATACGGCTCTGTCATATCTGTCTCAACTATGCCTGGACAGACGCAATTTATGCGAATCTTGTACTTGGCATATTCTATTGCCCAAGTCTTTGTTAGATGTATTAAAGCAGCCTTTGTAGCAGAATATGAATCCGCTTCAAAATTTTCAAATGACTTGAGTCCGGCATCTGATGAGACATTTATGATACATCCACCATTTTTCATCATATGTGGAATAACTGACTTTGTAAAACGAAATTGTCCCGTCAAGTTTATGTCAAGTACTTCATTCCATTTTTCTTCAGAAGTTTCATGCAATGGTTTTATCTCTGGAAGTATTCCGGCATTATTTACTAGTATGTCTATTTTACTAAATCCATTCAAAGTTTTTTTCACAACATTGTTGACTTCATCCTCTTTTCTTATATCTCCAGCAAAACCAATCACTCCTAATTCTTTGGCTGTTGATTGAAGCTTGGTGTTGTCTTTTGCAGTGATTATTACATTTGCTCCTTCTCTTACAAAGATGCTAGCTATCGCCTTTCCTATTCCTCTGCTACCACCTGTAACGATTGCTACTCTTCCAGAAAGTTTCATTTGTTTTAGAGTCTTATTTTAAATGTTATATGTCTATTTAGAATAAAGTTTATGCCCGATGCAATTACTATTAAGATAAACACAGCTAGCATATAGTACAGATGCATTTTATCCACGAACAGTAGTTGAATCCGAGTTGAATCAACATACCAATAATACTTATTCCAATGAACTTGACATACATAAAAAGTGTGACTGTTTTACCTTTACATCGTTGAAGGTTCAACTTTATTTAGAAAAAAGTTTGTTGTCATGGATATGAAGATTACTATTGAACCAATCTTTTTCTAAAAATTTCATAATTATAATATAAAATATTGAAAATATTACATAAAATCATAAATACATTAAGCTTCTATAATAATTGATGCAGAAAGATGTAAAATCTACTGCCAGATAAGCGTGGCTTCGCAGACTGTCATATGAATCCACTTTGGGTGGATTGAAGAGGTAATCTCTATATGTCTGCGATCGGGGCCACGCCCGATTGTTTTACTATGACATCATTTGCCAGCAAATTATAATTTTGAGTATCTAATATCTCTAAAAAATTTTTTTTATATTGTTGATTACATAACTAATAAAATTATTTTTAAGAGCGGATCGTAATCAAGAGACTAGAATCTAATTTTAAAAAAATTTAAAGCTTTAGGGATTCCTTTAATCCCTTGTATCTATTTCTAATTGTTACTTCAGTTACTCCGGCAGCTTGTGCCACATCTTTCTGTGTCTTGTTCTCTCCATTCATAACACAAGAGAGATACAAAGCAGCAGCTGCAAGTCCCATTGGATCTTTACCAGCAGAAATTTCAATCTCTGCTGCATCTTTCAGAATTTGCAAAGCTTTTCGTTTTGTCTTTTCACTTAATCCAGCTTTACTTGCAATTCTTGCAACACATTTTATTGGATCTACTACGGGCATCTTGAGATCTAGTTCTCTGAGTAAAAGTCTGTAGCATCGAGCAACATCTTTTCTTTTAATGTTGATTCCACTTGCTACATCAGTTAGAGTTCTTGGAGTCTCAGTATCTCTACATGCTGCATAAAGTGCGGCGGCTACAAGTCCAGGAATTGATCTTCCCCTGACAAGGCCTTTATCAAGTGCCTTTCTATAGATATATGCAGTCTTTTCTATTACTGCATCAGACAATGCAAGTTTATCTTTTAATCTATCAAGTTCACTGAAAGCTTGTCTGAAGTTTCTATCTACTGGTTCATGAACTTGGCTTCTACTATCCCAAGTTCTAAGTCGCTCAATGGTACTCTTCATCGAAGCGGAAAGTGGCTTTCCTGACGCATCTTTATCTGCAGGACCAATTATTGTTGCCAATCCCATATCGTGCATTGCAAGTGATGTGGGAGTTCCTGTTCTACTTCGGTCTTCGTGTTCCTCTTTAGAAAATGATCTCCATTCTGGTCCAGATTCCTCGACACGTTCTGTCATAACAAATCCGCATCCACCACAAAACATTTCACCCGTGGTACTATCTGTAACCATTGGACCTTTTCCACAACGGGGACAACGTCCACCAGAACCAAAGGATTCGCGAGCCATATTATATCTTATAAGAATTTCGGTTAACGTAAATAAAAAGGTTTAACTATAAGTGAATTTAGCAAAATTTAAAGAATTTTCTTTATAAAGTATAGATTTTATATTTTTCTACTAGATTAATTGTAAAAATTTGAATTAGCATATACCAATATGATAAAGTAAAATCTACTTCCAAATTAATTCTTACCAAATTTTTGCAAAACATAATTTTGAAAAAAATTCTATTTTTGAGAAAAGAAACGACAAGAAGAATTATTTTCTAAATCCTCTCATTATATATTTTGCAAAAGAAAACTTTTTCAAAAAAATTGACATTTTTCTGTTGTCAAAATGGTCCAAGCAAAACCTTAAATACATTAGTTTTGGATGACAGTCACTAAATAAAATGGAAAAATGTCCACTTTGCTGTGAATCACAGCCATCAAGTAACGCGCTTGCGATTCACATAAAGAAAATCCATCCGCAGAGAAGTATTGCAATTCAAATAATGCAATAAGTATCTGCAGGCGGGAATTGAAATGAGGATATATCCAAAATAGATTATCCAAAAATTTTGATTTTTTAGATATGTCAAAAGTACATGTCAATCCTAGTTACAAAGTTTTGTTAGCTAAATTTAGCACATACTGTGAACCACATTTTACACCTGAAATTAATAACAGATTCTATCAGTCGTATTCATGACAACATTCGCTAAGAACTGGCAAAAGCCACAGACACCAGGTATTAATGAAAGAATTAATGACGCAATAAAACCAAAAGGTGCCCTGAAGCCAAGAATGGAACAAGCAGTAAAAAGACTTCAGACCCAAATTGGAAAACTCGATGGAATGATTACAAAATTAAAACAAAGAGATGAAAAATTATTTAAAAGAATTGTAGTTGCTACTCAACAACATGATCTCACTGCCAGTAAAGTTTTATCAAAAGAACTAGCTGAGGTTAGAAAAGTTACCAAGCTTCTTGGAAATGCTAGAATCGCACTTGAGCAAATTGAGCTTAGACTTAGTACCTTCAACGATCTGGGAGATACAGTTGTTACAATCATGCCAACAATTGGCTTGATGAAGAGTCTAAGATCGTCGCTGGTACAGTTCATGCCAGAAGCAGATCGTGAGCTTGCTGGAATGACCGATATGCTAGGTGGATTAATGACTGATACATTCCACAACGGTGAATTTGGAATTGATTCCGGAGTCTCAGACGAGGAATCAGAGAAGATCATTCAAGAGGCTGCAGCAGTTGCAGAGGCAGCGGTCAATGACAAATTGCCTTCAATGCCTGCCGGCGAGCAATCTTCCTCTGCACGTTACGTCTAGATCGTCTTATTGTGGATGGTCTGTAGCGGAAGTATACCTTGAATAGAATCAAGAAAATAACTAGTACCACTGAAGAAGAGAAAAATAACACAGAATACCCAAATAACTTTGTAACTTTGCCAGTTACAAGAGAGCCTGCAAAAATACCAAATCCAACCACAGCACTATTGACTCCTAGTATTTTCCTTCAAAACCTTGTGGTATATTTTTGAAAAAGATAACTGAAGTTGATGCACTAAAAATAGAAAACCCAATAACCAGAAGACAAGATGAAATAATTGCTAATACCGACCTAAACTCCCAATCGTTATAGAACCTATGGTAACTGCAGGCATCTGAAGAGCAGAAATTATTGCAACTTCCTCTATGCCTCCGCCAAGAAAGATTACATACAAAGGAATTACAATGCTTAGTCCTTGGTTGGTAACTTGACCTGGAAGAATGTACCACATCCATTTCTTTGATTGTTGAGGCTGCATTCTTTTAGACAATAATGCAGGTGTATCATTATTTTATGATCTATTTGAAAAGTTACATGGTCTATTTTGTTGTAATTGAGAAAAAATTCTATCATGCAGACGTGTGTGATTCACACGTCATATGAGAATGCACAGCATTCAAAGGCATGATGACCTTTGTCATCATCTCCTCGGGATTTCTCCGTTGGTCTTTTACGGGCAGCTTTTGGCCTTTCCGTATCATCACATGTCTGCTGCATGATGCCTGTTTTGGGAGGATATTCCTTTAACAGGGATAATTAATACGCATGCAAATTATTTAAGCATTGTGAATAATTCCTATTTAAAATTTTAATTTTCTTTCTATATCTAAAGTTGTTACATACAAATGGCAAATTTTTTGAAAATTATTGATGAAAGCTTTTATGATACAGACACGTAAAGCAATCGTGATGAAGGGAGTGGACATTTACCAACTGATTTACGAATCTAATCTGGACAGTAAACTGGAACAGATTCTAATTGGATTAATGAAAGACAATCCATCCCCAAAAATTGAGACGGTTATTCGAAAGTTTTTACTCTATGTGCAACACTCAACAGAAAACTTTTGGACTATCTATTATAATGCAAAAACCTATCAAGAAAAACTAGATTGCTACTATCAGTTCTCAAAGAACCAGTGTCTTGCAACAGAGGTATTAATCAGAGATCTTGACTCATTCTCATCCGAAGAAGAGATAAAGGAAAATCTGAATAGTATGCTAAAAGAAGGTTTTACTTTCTAGCTGAAGGAAGACTCTGACCTAGGTCTAGAATCTTTGAATTTCTCTATCTTACTGCCTTCTTCATTTACTACCTTGTCTATATTCAATAGCTTTTCACGCAGACTATTGATAATTGTGGCAACATCATCAGCTTCCCTTTCTACCGTGCTTCTTTTTTGCTGTAGATTTTTTATTCCCAGTTTTTCTTCTTCAATATACTGACCAACCTTAGTCAGTTTCTCCTTGAGATTCTTAATGTCAACAGATTCATCCTCTATACTCTTTTCCAAATTTGTTCTCTTGTCTTTCAAATTCTTAATCATCAAGCCTACATAGTCAATTGCCTCTTCAAGCTTGGTTCGCTTATCCATGAGGGCTCTGATTCCTATTTCCTCTCCAGATGTGCTCATTGCTCTTTGTTGTATAGGTTCTGGTATTTTTACCTGTTCAGGAGGCTTGGGACTAGGGTATTCTATAGCTTTTGGGGGTTCCTGTCTAGGTTGCTCAACAACCTCAGAGGTCTCCTTCAGGTTCGTTTCTGGCGGTTGATATTGCATATTTTTAGCTGGAAAATCCTCTTCTTTTTTAGTGGAATTTGGTTCAAGTTCGTCTTTTTTCTTTCGGAATTTTTCAAACATACTGCTTATGACTACTGTAATGTGTAATATATAAAAAGTTAATAGATGAAATCGTTGTTTAATCTATGCCAGATCAGAGAAATAGACCCTTTTAGGCATGATTCAGCGATCTGGTTATAAACCAAGATATATTTAGAATCGAGTCATTGCATTTTGTTAATTGGAAAAAAGTAATCACAAGATGAACCTTCTTCCCATTGTAGAGGATATAATAGAACTAGATCCGATGATGCGATTTGCCGCAATTATAGATCTCAAGGGGAACATATCAGAAGCCATAATGAAAGAAGGCAAAACATCTCTTAAATCACAAAAAGAGGAAGAACACTTCTGTAAACAGGTGGCTGTAAGAAGAAAGATCCGAAACCAATTTGACAAAAGCCTAGGTCCTGTCAATTATGTGCACATAGAACGCCAAAGAGTTACACAGATAGTTATCTATCCAAAACACAAGACCGTCTATGTTACCATGGAACCGGACATGGACATTACAAGAAAGTTGGAAATTATAGAGAAAATAAAAAAGAAAACTAGTGATTTATAAGAAATTAGAGAACGTCTTTTAGGCAACCAGTTTATTCTATTGCTGGTTGTAGTGTCCCTTCGTCTACTACATCAGCAGTAGCAAAGCGTCCGCCAACTTGCGTAATCTTTACTTTTACGTTATGGCCTACTTGTCCACCTTTGACAAATATGACAAAACCCTCTACTCTTGCAATACCGTCTCCCTTTCTGCTGATTTCTGTTATGGATACATCGTACTCTTTGCCAGTTTCTACCGGTTTTGGTCTATTGTCATCATCAAAGCGTCGTCCGCCACCGAATCTTCGACCTCCACCATAACCTCTATTTCCGCTGTATCCTTGCCTTGGACTTTCACCAAAACCAGAGTCGTTAAAGCTCACCGTTACACCTCCTTTTGTTATTAGACCTATGAATGCCCTATAAAATCTGTTCAAATAACTGCAAGAAGATTTCTCCCCCGCTTCGTGAATGTTCCATTTTTGACCATTTCAGAGCATGAAACACCTGTTCCGCTAGGCGTTCCGCTACGATGTTTCATGCTGTCCCTGATAAAACATCACTTCTATAATATGCCAATGTCAAAACAACAATACAGATCCGAAATGGGCATAATTGCCGATATCTTAGGTGTGACCATGGATGGCGGAATACAGGGAGTAATAGTCTCTGCTATTTCTAGAAGAGCAAACCTCTCTCACTATGCAGTCCTAGAAAAGTGTCAGAAGTTGATAGATGCAGGCCTAGTAGAATCAATGAAGGATGACCGAAACAGGCTATTTAAGATTACAGAGAAAGGCATCAAGTTCTTTCAGGAATTTCAGAGGTTTCAGGGTGTGGTCCAAGGACTCAACTTAAGGTACTAGAAGAATGTACCAGGAAACTTTGGTGATCTCAATAGAATCACCAGTAGAAGCAATGCTTTTTGTAAGGATTATCTATATCTTGACAGCGATGCTAAGAGCTCCAATAATTGCTACTTGTGTTTTTTTACTTGCTTCTTCCTCTTGTATTCAATATGCATTAAGCTCATCTAAGGTACTTGAATTTACAATTTATGCTGATGGTACCACACACGTTTTTTATCAAACTGATGTTGATCCACAATCTCCTGATTTTATACTCAACCTGTATGGCAATACGACTGATAACCTTGTTATACAAGACCAGAATGGAACATTACTCTCCAGTAAAATGAATACAAATAGTGCAGATGTCGAGACTCTTGGAGCTTCTACAATTAAAGTGGATTATGATACCCCTGATCTTGTATCCAAGAGCGGAAAAACATGGACATTTGATGTAAATTCTTCTACAAGTTATTCTGTACTTTTGCCTGCAAATACTGTAATCGTAGGTATGAGTACGGCACCATTAAATCTGCAGATTGCAGATAACCAATCTCTCATTTCGTTACCAAGCGGTCCTGCAAATATCAGCTACATCTTTGGTGTATTGGGAACAAGTCAAACTGCAACCTTGGCAATTCAAAAAGCTCAAGATTTTACAAA
>JBOGQT010000007.1:0-39466 GCA_050749105.1 Nitrosotalea sp.
ACTCCATGACAATTCGAATCTTTTCTTCTGCTGACCGTCTGCTTCTAGTTACCATGGGTTGGTACCTCCTTTCTTATTCAAAAAGTGTATGTTAGCAAGTGTTCTCATTCTAGAGGGGACCGCACCAGAGAATATACTCTTGAATTGACAAATCTTTCTGTCAATCCTGTCCAATTAACAGTAGAATTTGGAGATACTAGATATCAAGAATTTTCCATTCAATCTTCTATGATTTTAGTTGGAGCATGTTTGTTGGTGTTGGTTGGATACATGAGGTTGAGAAGCTACATTATTGCACAGCCTGAATAAAACAATTGGAAGACAGGAACACATAACATAACAGCACTAAACAACAGAACTAGATTGAATCCTATCCATGTTGCGGATAAAAGTACGGTCATTATAGACATTGGTGCCATTTTTAGAAGAATGGAATTTTGAGACTTGGATAGTGTAATAAAACCTCCAATCGCGCTAAGCAACAGACCAGTTTCCACAGTAAGATGGGATGGTGTTACAAGACCATCTATTCCATAAATCTCATGAAAATTATAATCAGCATAGCCACCTACTAGTTGTAACATAGCACCCAGTAAGATCAACATCATTCCTTTTTTCATTGATTTAGATTCACAACGATTCAAAACTAGTATTGCAGCAATGGCGGAACAGGATATCATAGATACGCCAGAATAGATAGTCATGTGTTGAATTGTCCAAAATGTCTCTGGAATTCTGAGTTCGTGCGATGCAGAATCCCATATTCCACCCAATAGCACTATCATTGTACCACATGTAGCTAGAAAAGATGACATTTGCGTGATCTTTGTAGTTCTTGGTAGAACTAACGCATAGAATCTGTTTGATGAGTACATGTTAAAAAATACCTTTAACCGTGCTATATAGAATTTTGTTTGATGATCTTTAGCCGTTGGTTTTTGAATGAGAACGAAATATTGTACTAATAATTATTATACTTCCATAATATAGTTAGTTTATGAGCCCTGGAATTGGTTTAATGAAGAGAAGGTTGCCTACCGAGAAAGAGGCAATACCAGTAGCAGTATCAGGAATAGTTCAGAGATATAGCGTGAGTTCGGGAGAAGTCAAAACCCTTGAAACAAAGTATGACAATGATGGTGGGGATTGGTACGTTGCTTTAGGATTTGGAGAAAAAAGGGCTATTGTTAAGATGGATTCGGTCCAAGGTACCATAACAGAGATTACAGAAATCTAAGATCTATTTCTTGAATTGTACGTTAGAGACCTCAGGTTCTTTTATTGTAATTAGTCCCCCATCTCGTAACTGTTGTATTAATTGTAAAACTTCTTTTTCTACCTGTCCCCTCTGAAGGCCCATTTGTTGTGCGAATGCATCTACCAATTCTGTTATTTTTCTATTCCCGTTACAAAGCTTCCAGAAATCCACTATGGCCTGGTTTACCATAAATCCTTGTTGGTTTTCATTCATCAGAATAAGAGAGCCATCTTCTTGTTTTACTACTGAACCTATTCCTTGAGGTAAGGCAATTTCGTAGTTTATTGGAGCGATTGTTTTTTGTTTTCCATAGTTGATTAGTTTTTTTCCTTCATCTGACATCTTTTCTGGAGTCCATTGAGGTTCCCAGACTATCTCTACATTGATTCCAGTAACTCCTGGAACCTTGTTCACGTATCGTTTAACATCGCTCACTAGAGTATCATGTAGAGGACAGCCACGCGTAGTCATGGTCATTTTTATATCAACTTTATTGTCGTTAGAGATGTTTACTCCATAGATTAAACCCATATCTACTACACTGATTGGAATTTCTGGATCCATGCATTGTTTGAGAGATTCCAATATTTGTGCAGCAGTTACTGTTGCCATGAATTGATTTGATTCACCCATAGAATAAATACCTTACAGCCTTGACTCAAATAATTTTTTTATTGATTCCTCAAAAGGCGGTTTTGCGACCCCGACCTCTGTTATTATTCCAGTTATGAGTTCAGGTGGGGTCATGTCAAAGGCTGGGTTTATTACGTTAATATCATCAGGTGCGGTCTTTTTGCCAGCTACTCCGGTTACTTCACTTGCTTTTCGCTGTTCTATTACGACATCTTTTGGAGCGCTTTTCATGTCAAATGTAGAAAGTGGTGCTGCAACATAGAATGGTATGCCATGCTGTTTTGCCATAATCGCCACTTGATATGTTCCAATTTTGTTGTATACGTGACCAGTACGTAATATTCGATCAGCTCCTACAATTACTTTTGAGACAAGACCATTTGCCATCGAATATCCCACTGCAGTGTCTGGGATCAAACTTACGTCTATCCCGTCATGTTTTAGCTCAAATGCAGTAAGCCTAGAACCTTGCATTACAGGCCTGGTCTCAGTAGCAATTACTTTGATCTTTTTTCCACTTTCCTTTGTTGCTCGAACAACACCAAGTGCCGTGCCATAAGCTACTGTAGCTAGAGCGCCAGCATTGCAATGAGTCATGATTGTATCATTGTCATCAAATAACTGCGAACCATGTTTGCCCATGCGCATGTTTATCTCAATATCTTCATCTGCCATTTTCTTGGCTTCATTAACAATCAAATCTTTGATTTCAGAAGTGGTGTTACCATTTCTTGCAATCTTCATAATTCTCTCTAAACCCCATGCAAGGTTAACAGCTGTTGGTCTTGTTTCAAAGAGGATTTTCTTTGCTTGTTCTAAATCAGTTAAGAGATTGTCTTTTGTTGTTGCATTACTTTTCAATGCTGCAAGAGCCAATCCAAATGCACCAGAAACGCCAATTGCAGGTGCACCTCGAACCACAAGATTTCGTATAGCATCAGCTACTTCTGTAAAATTAGTATATTTAACAAATACTAGTTCGTTTGGAAGCTTGGTCTGATCTATCATTACAACTGTGTTATCTTTCCATTCCACTGTCCTAAGACTAGAGTGAATCTTGGTTTCCATAATTTTTGTTCTCTTAACTATACTATATATTATTCAAATGAAATGAGAAGAGATTTTCAATATTTCTTACCCAGTGATCGTCTTTTCTTTAAGATCTTGGCATAGTCAGTATTAATCTCCCTTATTATCTTGATAGTGCCATCATCTATCAAGTCAAGATTTTCTATCACGCAGTGCCCCCCTATGAACCCTGGAAACATCTTTGGTCTATTTCCAAGAATTTTATGAATCTCGTCTGCAAATGTCCACATCTCGTCATAATTGACCTTATGTTTGATAGCAATCATGTTGCTGAGTTGAGCATAGTTTATCAGCCAACCATAGTATGATGTATCTACTATTATTTTGGCAAGCTCCAGTACCAATGGATTTGACATTGCTTTTGTTTTTACGCCTACTTTTTTCATTCTATTTTCATAGATCTTTTTTACCCATCCTGATTTTGGAGCCCAATTATATACGGAATAAAATTTTGTATATCTTTTAAGATCCTTTATCATTCGCTTGTGTACTCCTCTAGTTGCACTATAGATAATTGGGATCTTGACTGTTTTTTGTAATCTTTCAGTAGTTCCTGGGCTTATGGTACTGTGTATAACTACTCCTCCAGGTTTGAACTTGGAAATCAATTTTTTAACATTATCATAAAATTTTTCATTATAAGGAATTGCAATATGCAATAATTCTGTAGGTATAGATTCAAGCCTAGATAGTTTGGTCTTGTCTACCAGACTGGGATTTATGTCATAGCCTACTGCCTCTATGTTCTTTGAGATCAATTGTAAAATGGGCCCTCCAATTTCGCCAAGGCCACAAACTACATCTTTTTTTGCAATCAACTATTCATCTTCTACATCAGATGAATAAGAGGGTTACTTGCTAATGCTTTGTTAAATAATTTCTTCCCCTCTAATAGACAAAGTACCAAGTGATAGTGATACTCTGTATAGATCTACAATGTCAGACTAGTGTTCACCAACTTATCACAATACTAATTTTTTCTTTGCCATTCCAATTTCTCTAATCAATTTTCTTTTCTCCAGAGTATTGACTACTGGATAGTCTTATTTTAGAGGCATTTGTGCTAGAGCTAGTTTACAAGGCAATCAAAGACAAATGATTTTAAATCATAAGAAATCATGTCATCTAGTTGATAGAACATAAAATAAATAACCCAATAATACGAAAAATAATCTCTAGAATATATTATAGTATTAATCCAAAGAACAGAGATTTTCTCTTGGATTTATTACCCAAGAATTCTACAGGAGTAGAATTAGGAGTTTTCAAAGGAGAATTTACACAACAAATACTTCGTACTGTGAAACCAAAGATGTTGTATCTAATTGATTTATGGGAATATAACGAAGATATACACTCTGCAAACTTCGATGAAAAGCCTGATATGATAAAAAATTATGAACATGTCAAAAAAAGATATGAAAGATTGAAAAATGTTATGATAAAGAGAGGTTATTCAGACCAAGAATTACAAAAATTGGCCAATGACTCATTGGATTGGATATATGTCGATGCAGATCATAGATATGAAGGAGTAAAAAAAGATCTTGAGATTGCAATTAAGAAAGTAAAAAAAAATGGAATAATTGCTGGTGACGATTACATAGAAAAACAGGGATGGGGAGTAGTAAAAGCAGTTAATGAATTCTTAGAGACCAAACAAGTTGAGTTAATCCTGATAAAGAATTATCAAATTGTTCTAAGATTGCTCTGAAACAAGATGTATTCGATAGATAAAAATTAATAGAAATTGAGATTTATTGCGAAGTAATTTAAAACTAGTTTTTAGAATTTTTATGATTCATGTACGTTTCAATTATAGCGCCTGATGTATTGCTCGGAAGTATTTTTAACATAACATCTCTCAGTTGCCGTCTAATTCTTATTTTTAATGGTTTATTTCTTTGATAAATTTTAAGCTCTGCCAAATATTGTTTCCTTTTAGGATTCGGAATCTTGTTTAATACATAATCTCTTATCAGTTTTACCTGCTCAAGATTTTTTCTTACTCTTGTTCTGGTAAGTTGTGTTTCATGAATCCTGTATTTTGCAAGTTTGTGTGGAATTAAATAAAGTCCACAGTCATGGATAAGACAGCAACGTAACCAAAATTCATAATCTTCCTTAAAACCAATGGACTCGTCAAAAACACCACATCTATCAAAGATTGAGTGGTGAATCAAACTAGTAGAGCCATTACCAATATAGTGATCTAAAAGAATAACATTTCTTTGTAAGCTGTTTAAATTGTTATAGTTTGGTTCTATGAATTCTCCTACAACAACACTGTTTGCATCTATTATGTCATAACTGGAATAAAATATGAAGGACTTCGCACATTCTCCTTGAGATTCTACCTCCTTTACAAGTACATCTATGGCATTCTCATACAGCACATCATCAGCACTTATCCATTTGAACCATTCACCACTCATTAATTTTATTCCAGCGTTAAGTGCAGATGGAGTTCCTCCATTTTTTTTCTCAATAATTTTTATCTTCTCTGAATATGATTTTAGTATTTTATTGGAATTATCTGTGGAACCATCGTCCACTCCGATTATTTCGATATTCTGATAGGTTTGTTTTAGGCAGGAATCTATGCATTCTTGTAAATATTTTTCTGCATTATAAACTGGAATTATAATCGAAACTTTCATACTCTATCGAATTTTTTTGGCATCTCAAGAGATTCGCCAGAAGATAACGATTTAAGTTTCTGAGCAAGATCATCTAATCTCTTGGATTGTTCTTCAGTAATGCCTTCATTGGAAAGGGATTTTCTTCCTAATTCGAGTAATTCATGAAATAATGGCGCCATAACTTCTTTCTGAATTCCTGGAAGAAGATAATAATTATAGGGATTAGATTCTACTAAAATATCTTGTTGTGATTTGTAAATATGAGAACGTCGCATGTGAAGATATCCCAGAAAAACCAAAAGCGGTATACCAATAGTTGATGATATCATTACATATGTAGAAAAGGTTGGAAATATTTTTCCAATGGCTTCATTTTGAGAGATGGCCAAATAGTATGTAGTTGTGAGCATGTTTATTACTGCTATTGTAAATGTGAAATATTGTGAATAACCAGTTTGAAAATAAAACCATGCGCGGAAAGGAACTTTTTTCATTCCAAAACTCCTTTTGGAGGACTACCAGCAAATCCTCCTTCCATTAATTCTTTCAGTTTTTTTTCTAGAGACAATACATTTTCAAGTTCTTCTTGTGTCAATTTTTCCCCTTTCATTCGTTTAATGTTTAGCTGTAATATTGCAAGGTAAGCGGGAGCAAAGACTTCTTTGTTATATCCTGGTGGAAATTTGTAGTTGTATGGAGAATATTGCTGTGAAATAGCAACTTCCTGAGTATATGTACCCATTTTCTTGAAGTGTAACCATCCAACAATAACAACTATCGGTACCCCAATTGCTATACAACAAGCAACATAGCTTTCAAAGTTTGGAAAGACATGCTGGACCAAAGGAATTCTTTTTCCTGCAAGAAAATACGTCGTTGTCAGAACGTTGGCCACACCAATGAACATGGCAAGATAAGTACCATAGCCAATACGAAAATAATAGAATATTCTGAATCCTTGTGTTTTTTTCTTCATGATCTATATTAAAAAGAGGACTATATTTCTTATATTATCTCAATTGTTCATGCGAATCTACGGATAGATTGACACAAATTGTCAACATGTGGCTTTTTACCTTATTTGTTTCATCCTCTTTAACATAGGGTTAAATACCAAAAAGCAAACTTTGCTATTGCAATGTATGATAATGGGAAATGGGAAAATCCCAAGGTAGTCCTTTATTGTCAAGTTGGAAAGGCTACGGACATGTTAGATTTCTCAATTAACCAAGCAATAAACAACTCTGGTCTTCCAAAAGAAGATTTTGACATATTTATGATATGCTGGAGAACAAGTGATGAAGTATACGAGTATCTCCAAAAGAAGAACTTCAAGTATGTCGATATGAAACATGATGAAGACAAGGACTTTTTGTGGAATCTCTACAAAGGGTGGAATTTTGGATATGAGGTAGGATTTCAACATGCGGACTATGTTTGTCCCATAGCTACAGACCATGCATTTTACAAAGATTGGCTGAAAAATCTCTTTTCATGGGCAAAGCCAAATAGAATAGTTAATTGCAAGCTGATTGAACCTGGAACCCTACGTTCGCTTCATACCACAATGAATCTTGGGTTAACTCTGCCTAATGAATTCAGACAAGATGAATTCATGAAACTCTCAGAATCGCTTTATAAACATGAGTTAGTTACTGATGAAAAAAAATATGGTCATAGGTTAGATGCCATGCCTTTCATTTGTCCAAGAGACGTATGGGAACGTTTTGGTCCCATGGCTAAAATACTAACTAAAGATAACGTAACTGGCGATACTGACTTTTTCAATAGATGCAAGAAGGGCGGAGTAGAGATAACAAAGGCACTAGATTCCATAAGCTATCACTGTGGAGGTTTGGAAACACGCAGAAATAAAACAATTGTTACCTCCCAGAGAACAAGTAGGATAAAGACTAAAATTAGAAAATTTCTTCGAGGTAGTTAGAAAATGAATATAGGAATTATAGGAGTAGGAAATGTAGGTAATGCTGTAAAGTATGGCTTTGAATTCAAAAGAGGCCACAATGTATTTGTCCATGATAAAAAATTTGAAAATACATCTATAGAAAATGTCTATAATAATTCTGAGATTATCTTCCTTTGCGTAAGTACTCCTCAAAACTCTGATGGTTCCTGTAACGTATCTAATGTTGCTGCCATATGCGAAGAAATCAACTCTATTGCTGAAAAGAAAGGGGAGACCAAAGATGTCATTATCAAGTCTACTGTAGAACCAGGTACCACTGATCAACTTGCAAAGAGGCTAAAATCAATAAGACTTGCAATGAATCCAGAGTTTCTCTTGGAACGTGCAGCTGTACATGATTTTTGCCATCAAGATATATGCGTAATAGGCACACATCATGACGAACTTTATGAAAAAATAGTCAGGGCTCATGGAAATTTGGCCAAGGAGTTCATCAGAACTACTCCTGTAAATGCAGAGATGGTGAAATATTTTTGCAACGTGTTCAATTCTACGCGAATAATATTTGCCAATCTTTTCTATGACATTTCAAAGAAAGTTGGAGCTGACTATGACGAGGCCAAAAGAATATCTACCAAACGATACAACATGATCGATTCCTACCTAGACTGTAATGAAAATCTTAGAGGTTTTGGAGGAGCCTGTCTTCCCAAAGACACAACTGCAATAGTTGCATTGACTTCTAAACTTGATATACAGTACAATTTTCTCAAAGGATTATTAGAGGACAATAAGAGATTAAATGAAAAAAAATAAAACTGTTTTAGTTACTGGATCTCAAGGTTTCATTGGATCGTATATTTGTAATGAGTTACTTGCCTCCGGATATCAAGTGATTGGAGTAGATAACTATTCAAAATATGGCAAAGTCAAGAGACCTCATGATAGCCACAGTGAATTTAGATTAATTGAGATTGATTGCTCAGACAACTTCTTCAAGACCAGTTTCATCTCAGGCAAGGAAAAAGATACCAAGATTGATTTCATAATTGCTGGCGCTGCCATGATAGGTGGAATATCATATTTCCACAAGTTTGCCTATGATCTGATCGCTACCAATGAAAGAATAATAGCAAATACCTTTGATATCGCAATAGACAGATTCAAGAAAAAAGAGTTGAGCAGAATAATAGTTGTAAGCTCAAGCATGGTTTTTGAAAATGCCAACGTATGGCCCACCCCAGAAGGACATCAACTTATCAGCCCCCCACCATTGTCCACATATGGTTTCCAGAAGTTAGCATGCGAATATTTTGTAAAAGGAGCATTTGAGCAATATGGGCTCCCATATACTATAGTGAGACCATTTAACTGCATAGGAATAGGAGAAGACAAATCCATAAAGGAAGAAGAGGTCCTTTCCGGCAATGTTAAGTTAATGATGTCGCATGTAGTGCCTGATCTCATAAACAAATGCTTGCTTGGACAAGACCCACTCCATATCTTGGGAGACGGTAATCAGATTAGACATTATACAAATGGCAAGGACATTGCAAAAGCGATTAGAATTATTCTCGAGTCAGAAAACGCGTTAAATGAAGACTTTAATGTCTCCACATCGATAAGTACGACAGTTTTACAGTTAGCAGAGATGATTTGGAAAAAGGTCAACCCGAACAAACCGTTTAGATGGACCTCAGACCTCCCATTTGAGCATGATGTTCAAAAACGTATTCCTGACACTGAAAAGGCAAAAAGAGTTTTAAATTTTGAAGCAAAAACTATGTTATCAGAAAGCCTTGATGAAGTCATAGAATGGATGAAACAGAACAGAGGAATAATACATGAAAAAAACTGAAGAGAAAGACGAGTCTACAATGGAACAATTTGAGAGTGACAAGCCAGAGGACATAATGAAGTTTGTTAGTTCGTGCAATTCTCTTTCCGAACTCATTGATAAGCTCAATATAGAAAATGTACGACTTTGGCATATTTTAGACGATACCGTATCTCTGAAGAGAGAACTTGAAACACCTGGAATATCAGAAAAGGAACGTATGGAAATATTAGAAAAAATAGCAAAAAAATCATTTGAAAATATAGATACAGTAAAACGAAGATCTATCTTCAAAAAGGCAATAGACGAAGTCTTCATAATTAATGTAAAGAGTATCCTAGAAGGCAAAGATGTTAATGTTTGTAAAGAAAATAAAAGCTACGGAAGATAGACAATTATACAATATCGATAGATATCGAGATTTTTCACCAGTAAGTAACTATGAGTCCATCTCACCTTCTTGAACATGATAAACAATACTATCAAACGCTGTATAGTGTTCCATGCCAAGTGAGCGCAAGGTTTCATAAAAGAATATTTTATCACCAGGTGTTATGCTTCCGTCTTTTTCTGTTCTGTTACCAATTGGGTATCCACCACTTTTGGCAAATGTATCTTTGTAAATGGCACAAGGCATGAACAAACCACCTGATTTTAGTTTTGGGGAGGAGATTTTCTTTGCAAACTGTTGAAATTCAGAATCACGAAACTCAGAGTAGGTACGTCCAAAATTCATCTCTATACCATATTTACCAGATCGTAATTTACCTGATTCTACCAAACGCGATGTCACGATTCTGTCATTTGTCAGATTTCTGATTAGGTTATCTAGCCATCCTTCTGAAAATGCCATATCAGAGTTTACAAAAATCACAATATCGCCACTTGCATTTGTTCCGCCATAGTTCCATGCACGGTAAACACGTTTTAGATAATATTCATTCTGATCCTCGTTTCTGAATATCAAATGGAGTATAGAATTTTCTTTTAGGTATGAAACCAACTTGTCCGTAGGATCGTTTGCAACAAAAAGAAAGTCCACGTTTGAGCCTGCGCCTCTAGTATACTTGTAGAACGACTCTTGAACAAATTTTGCATATCCTATTGATCTGTAAATAAGACAAACTACGGTAATTTTAAAAGTAGATGATGGAAACCAATCTCTTGAAAAAGCTTTGAGGGATATGCCTCTTTCATCTTTAATTCTTTGCAAGGCTCTACCAGCCTGGCCTAGATTTTGATATGTGGTGTACTTTTTTTCAATCTTGTCAGATGATGCAAACCCGTAATGAATGAGTCGTATGTCAGATCTTCTATCCACATTCAATCCAAGTGGGTATTGACGTAAATGCAAGCCTTCTCGTACATCAAATCTGAGGTTATTCTTATTTTTCCATAATTTTGGCTGCCAGTTCTTGTACCATAATTCATCAACTCTAAAACTATCCTGATCCTTCCACAAGTTGTGATATTGGAATGAAAACGAGTCGATATTATTCTCGTTGCCATATACACAAAGAGATCTAATTCCTCCTAGTTCTCCCTCTCTGTCAAATATCTCATCAGGATCTAGGGATACAATCCAATCAGGATTCAAAGATAGTGCCAATTCAAGAAGTTTCTGTTTATGTGCGAGCTCCTGCTTGAACTCATCCGGCATGATAATTATATGATTAGTGTATTTCTTTGCAATCTCAAGGCTGTTATCCTGTGAACTATCATCACATATTACAATGTCATCACAAAAAGATGAGAGATGTTTTAGACATCTTTCAAGATTTCCACTACGTCCTTCATCGAAGCATTTTACAAATCCCACTAACTTAATTTTTTTCGGATCTTCTTTTATTTTATTCCTGACATTTGAAATCGTGACTTTTTTGAGATTTTTATAAGTACTACGTACATTTCTAACTAGTTGTTTAATTTGCAATACTCAACAACAAAGGAAAACTCTGATAATAAGTTTCACTCGTGCACTCAAAAGATATATTCTGCCGTCAAAAGATGGAAAGCGAATTGTCAGCAAAATACATGATAGTATTAGGTATTAGACCTGACATCATTAATTTACATCCTATAGTCAAAGAAATGAAAAAACGAAATTGCAAATATACTATAGTCCATACAGGTCAACATTACTCTTACTTCTTTGACAAGTTGTTTTTTGAACAGCTCAATTTCCCAAAGCCAGACTATCATCTTAAGGTAGGTTCTGGAACTCAAGCTCAACAATTGGCTTCAATGGTTGAAAGATTTGAAAAAGTTTTAGTTAAGGAAAAACCTGATCTGGTTTTTTCTTTCTCAGATGCAAATCCGGCCTTGTCAGGAATTGTTGCGTCAAAAATGGGAATAAAGGTAGCTCATCTTGAGGCAGGCATGCGTAGTTATGATTGGAGAATGCCTGAAGAGAAAAATCGTAGATTAATGGATAGTATTTCAGATTATCTGTTTACACCTACTTCAGGCACCAGACAAAATCTACTTGATGAAGGGATTTCATCTCACAAGATATTTCAGGTTGGCAAATTAATCATGGATGTTTTACATGATTTTAGAAACGAGATTGATAAAAATAGCATAATGGAAAAATTAGATATTAGAAAGAAAGAATATTTCCTAGTGACTGCACATAGACCTGAAAATGTGGGAATTAAGACGCCTCTCAAAAACATTCTTGAAAGTCTTGATGAGATATACAAGATTTATGGAAAAAGAATCATTTTTCCCATACATCCAAGAACCAGAGCAAGTATCAAGTCATTAAAACTCAAGGTATCAGAAGGAATAACATTAATGGATCCATTGGGGTTTTTGGAATTTTCAAAACTTGAGAAAAATGCATTTTGCTGTGTAACAGATTCTGGTACAGTGCAAGAGGATTCATGCATCTTTAAAGTACCATGTGTTACCATGCGGATAAGCACAGAAAGATCAGAAACTGTACAAGTGGGATCCAACATTGTTGCTGGATTAAACAAGAAAAACATTGTTGAGGCTGTTAGAATAATGGTCAATAGAAAGACAAATTGGAAGAACCCATATGGAAAACCAGAATGTGCAAAGAAGACAATTGATGTATTAGAAAAACATGAAAAAGAAATTTTATCTCCAAAAGTCTGGTGGGATTCCCCAAAGATCAAAAAGAGTTATTCAATAAGCTCTTACGTAAATAAATGGAGAAATCCATTGATGCCTGACAGTACATTTGATTAGATAGAGAAAAACTCAGATAAGATTAATAATCCATTTCCTGGAATTCATATGAATTGATTGAAGGAGTTAGGAACAATTCTGTAAAATCATTTATTGATGATAGAGGATTTCTTACCCAGATTCTACCAGAAGGTGACGAATCTTTTCAAATAAAGAGAATTTATTCTACAGGAAACTTTTCTAAAGGAGTAATACGAGGATTTCATAAACATCAAAGAGAGAGAAAGGCGTTTTTTGTGCCTACCGGAGTTGCAAAATTTGTTGCAGTAGATGATCGCAAAGATAGCAAGACGTACAAAGAGATTGATACATTTATTTTATCTCCGTTGAATCCTTCGGTTTTGATCGTGCCAACAGGTGTGTATACCGGTTGGGTGTCTTTGCAAGATAATACAGTTGTTATAGGTATATCAAGTGAAGTATTCGATAAAGATAATCCAGATGATGAGCGGTTAGATCCTCATGCTTATGGTGATGTTTGGAAGGTTAAAGATAGATGAAGATACTGCTCACAGGAGGTTCAGGATACCTCGGCTCAATACTCACTAGAAAACTTTTGAAGAAAGGATTCAAGGTAAGAATTTTAGATAATTTTCTTTTTGGAAAGCAAACATTAGGTGAAGTTCTAAAGAACAAGAATTTAGAATTAATTGATGGTGATGTAAGAGACTTGGCAGCTGTCAGCAAGTCGCTAAAAGATGTTGACATAGTAATTCACCTAGCATCAATTGTTGGAACACAATCCTCGGAGTTGGACCCAAAAACATCTATTGAGATAAACTATTTGGCAACACGAAACATTGCAGATCTCTGTAAATTATACAAAATTAAACAACTTGTTTTTGCAAGTACGTGTTCTGTATATGGTGCACAACCAAACAACTTCATCTCAGAGAACTCTGAGGTAAATCCACTTGATTCATACGGACAGTCAAAGTTTCAATCCGAAAGGGCAATACTACAGGCATATGACTATCCCACGATACTTAGGCTTGGTACATTATTTGGCGCTTCTCACAGGATGCGATTTGATCTTGCAATCAATCTCTTCTTGGCTCAGGCCTTGAATAAAGAAGAGATAACAGTTTTTGGCGGTAACCAGTGGAGGCCATTTTTACATGTCGCTGATGCAGCAGAAGCATTTAGTTTTGTAGTTGAACACAGTATGGAAGGCATCTACAACACTATATGGAAAAATCTGACTATAGAACAGATGGCAAAAGAAGTAAAAAAGTTGATTCCATCTAAGATAAAAATATCAAAGGATATTGTAGACAAGAGAGATTACAGAGTGACTGGTGCTAAGCTTGAGAGCTTTGGATTCAAAGCTACAAAAGATATCAAATATGCAGCAAATGAGTTCAAAACTAAAATCCTAGAAGATGTGAAGAATTACAAACAAGAAAAATATAGCAACTACAAGTCATTTTTCAATTCTAGAGACATTCAAAGAAAGGTTTACACACAGGGCCCAATTTTCAAAAAATAAGTAAATGGCCACATTAATTACAGGTGGATCTGGAGCATTGGGGACTGAGCTTAAGAAGAAGTTCAAAGATGTACTTACCCCAACCCATAAGGAATTGGAGATTGCTGACAAAAAGGCTGTAGATGAATTCTTCAAGAAAAACGATATTGACATAGTTATCCATGCAGGAGCCCTAACAGGTATCAGACCTTGCGAAGAAAACAAGCAGCTTGCATGGAATACCAATGTTGTCGGTACGAGAAATCTTATAGAAGCAGTACTTGCTTCAAAAAGAAAAATTCAATTCATTTATGTAAGTACTGCCTGTGTTTTTGATGGCCATACGGGTATGTACAAAGAAAGCTCGATTCCCTATCCTGAAAACTTCTATGCATTGACAAAATTATTGGGCGAGCATGAGGTAAACAAACTTTCAGAATATCTCATAATTAGAACAAATTTTGTAGCAAAGAAAAAATGGCCCTATCCAAAAGCTTTCATTGACAGGTTTGGAACATACCTATTTGCAGATGGTGTGGCAGAAGGAATTAGTGATGTCCAAAAGGCCAATCTCCAAGGGTTTGTGCATATAGTAGGAGACAAGAGATTGTCAATATTTGATCTTGCAAAAATGACCACATCAGAAGTACAACCCATGACAATCAAGGAATACAGCGGCCCCAAACTAACAATGGATATGAGTCTGGATACAGAACGGTGGAAAAAATACCACATCTCCGATCCGTAAGAATATTCTTTAATTTTCAATAAGACCTGTAATTGATTTCTTGAAGGACTGTTTGCTATAAATGCCGATAGAGTTTCTGAGTTTATCCAACAGACCATCATAATCTCCCAAGAGAGCCTTTCTAATTTTTTCTTGAGCATCTTTTTTGTCATCTGATTCATATCGCAAATCATCAAATGGAACAGTTTCCTTATGTGCAGAATTGTTTGGAACTATTGGTATACATCCAGCCGCTATGCTTTCAACTATAGAGATCCCAAAGGTTTCAGGCGATGCATGAAAATACACCTTAGACCGTTTCAAGTTCTCTATCACTTTGTTGCGTTCTATGTTTTTCATTAACAGTGTTTTTTCCGTTGCTTTTTGGCTCTTGATTTTTGTGGCCAGATTCTCATAATATAGCTCATTTACTCGAGTCCTGGTATTTCCAATAATGGTATACGGTACATCTACTATTTCATTTAACACATCTATTGCAAATTCCAGGTTCTTTTCCTGAGAATATCGTGATATGGTAAGTACTTTTTGTTCTTTGTTTACATTATTTTGAAATACGTCAACATCAACTGGCGGATAAATTACAACGGAATCTTTTCCAAATCTGGCCTTAAGAGAATCTTGTATGAATTTTGAGTTTGCTACAAGTATTATATTTTCATCTCCTATTTGGCTGACAAATTTTTGGCTTAGAATGTAATATGGCTTGTAATATGCAGACCAAATACCTTTGTACTTTGTAATATCTTTTTCTGCTTCGTTTCTGAAATCATGATGACAGTAGATTATGATTTTTTGGTCTTTTCTATATGGCAGAGCTAGTCCGCCTGACACCTGCACGATTAGATCATCGCCTTGTGCTTTTTCTGTTAGTTTTGATTCAAGATACCTTTGATACAAACCAAAAGCCGGCAAGCGAAAAGGAAAGATTGATTGAATTTTAATTTTTGGTAATTGAATTGTTGGTTTGGAGACTGTGTATAGATTCACAGTATGTTTGTGTTCTATCAAGGATTCAATTAGAGCAAGCAGCGTTGTTTCTGTTCCTCCGCCCCCACCCACAAACCCGTGAATGATTCCTATTTTCAATTAGAATTGTGATGTGGTACCCTTACACTTAATCTT
The DNA here is from genome assembly GCA_050749105.1 of Nitrosotalea sp. Classification (GTDB taxonomy): domain Archaea; phylum Thermoproteota; class Nitrososphaeria; order Nitrososphaerales; family Nitrosopumilaceae; genus Nitrosotalea. Next base: position 15,941 of record JBOGQT010000007.1, read on the forward strand.
TAGAATTTTAAAGATGATAGATTTTGATGAAATAAACTTTACATCAGTGCTTGAGATGCTTCGTGGAACATCTGGCTCTTTGCACATCCTGCAGCAAGCTCGTCACCTGATCCTCTTCTCATGATACCACGGTACAGGCCATCTTCTAGCTTTGTTCCTACCTTTTGTTCCCATTCTTCCACTGTTGTAGAATATTTCTTTTGGATTCTGTCTCTGTACCATTCTGGAATTACATTAAATGCACAGAATGGAATGATTCTAAGATCTGGTGTTACGTAATGAATATCACATCTTTGCAGTCTTTCCAAGTCTTCGTTGTACTTGTCTTGGAAGTGCATCATGCCCAAGAAGAGTCCCTTGACATGCCAAGAGCCTACTGAATCAAATGATCTCTTCATCAGTATATTGCCAAACATCTTTGCCAAGTCAAGACCTGCTGGTTGCTTCTTTCTATCAACAAAGCTTGAGAGTTTTCTTACAACTTCTAGCATTGTAAAGTACTTGTTTTTGCCAGAGCGGATTTCTTCTGCCTTGTCTTCAAAGAGTTCTAACATTCCTTGAATATCTGCAAATTTCGTTAATGGAACAAACTTTTTGGTATCTTGATCTTCAAAGATGTATGTTCCGGCACCGCATGCAAAGTGAATTGATAACTCGTATTTTGGTTTGCTTGAGAATGCTTCAATAACGTTTGTTAGTGGCATGCAACTTGGAACTGGGAACCAGTCATCTACTGTTACTTCAGCACCTGTTTGTTCTTCAATTCTTTGTATGCAGTCAGGTATAGTGATTCTGTATTTTTCACGCTCTTTCTTGCCCATTCTTCCTGTCAGTGAGACAGGTTGGAAGTTAACTGCGTGAACAACATCAAGATTCTTTTGTGCATATCGAATAATGCCACCTAGCTCATGATCATTAATTGACTTGATAACTGTAGGTACAAAGACAACGGTAGTTCCTGTCTTTCTTGCACTTTCTAATGCATATGGAATTTCCCAGTGATTCTTTGGATTTGTTCTTGGAGTTACACCGTCAAAGCTAAGATATAGATTGTTTACACCAGCAAGTCTTACTTCTCGCATTGCTTCTGGATCCAAAGCAAATCTGATTCCGTTTGTATTCATCTGGATGTGGTCTACACCTTCTTCTTTCATTATTTTTATGACATCAGCAATATCTTCTCTTAGCATAGGTTCTCCTCCAGTAATCTGCATCGAGTTTCCTGGAATTGGTCTTTCTGCCTTTAGAGTCTTCATCATTGCCCTTACCTGATCTTGTGTTGGTTCATACATGTATGCACCCTCTAGACCTTTCTTTACATAGAAAAAGCAGTACCAGCATGTTAGATCACATCTGTTTGTAACTATCATGTTTGCAAGTCCACTGTGTGAGAGATGGTTAGAACACAGTCCACAGTTGTTTGGACATGAACACTTGTCAATCATTACATTAGGAGCATGAGCACCCTTTCCATCCATCCAATAGGTGCTAAACTTCCTGTACATCTCATATGAGCCAAAGTAAAGCTCCTCACATTCTCCGTGAGTAGGACAGGTTTTTGTCATGAACACCTTGCCGTCTCTTTCAAAGACCTCGGCATCAAGTATCATGTTACAGTCTGGGCATATACTCTGGGTAAATCGTATTGTAGACTTTTTCCCTATGGTGGGAGTCTTTAGATTAGATATCTGAATTAGTTCCATGCTGTTATTTGCATATCTTAAGAATTAGTATTTAATCCATCTCCAACAAGAAACCAGATGAATAGGTAGTACGTGTGTGCCTAGCACGCGATCACATAATCCTAGGTATATATACCTAGAAATCTCGATTGATGTGACATGAGTCTTTCTGACAAAACTAGAAAGGCCCTTGAGAAGGTAGGGCTTACTAGTTATGAGATAAAGACATATGCCGCTCTTCTTAAAACCGGGCCAATAACAGCCTCCGATCTAAGTCAGAAATCAGGTGTTCCCTATTCCAAGATATATGAGGTGCTAGGCACGTTGGAAGAGAAGGGCTGGATAGGCTCTGATGACTCACGTCCTACACAGTATTTTGCCAAGCCCCCTACAACCGCTATGCAGACATCACGGCAGCAATTTGAGACTGATTTTAGCAATAGTGAGAGTACAATATTGAAGGAACTTACTCCACTTTACGAACAAAGCGGAACAAGTGAGAGGCCAGATATTTGGATAGTTTCTGGAGTCATGAACATAGCAAGCAAGATTCTAGAGATGGTCGACTCTTGCAGAAATGAAGTATTGATTGCAATACCCAAAGTTGCAGAGGTATTAGCAAAAGAGGCGCTGCCAAAGCTTAGGCTATTGCATGATAGAGGCGTAGATATTACTATTCTAGTATCAGAAGATGTAGACAGTGATACATTAAAGTCCCTGTCACGTGTGTCCAAGGTCAAATTAAAAAAAGGGCTCTTTGGAGGTGGCATCATATCTGACAAGAGGTATGTAGTTTTGTTACTTGGTGAAGAGCTTGGGACATCTGCTTCAAAAGAAGCCGTTGCCATATGGGCTGATCATTCCGGCCTTGCAGGATTTGCACGCGAATACTTTGAATATTTATTGAGAGAATCAAAAGACGTAAAGTAAGGTTTGGGAGATTACACTATCATGAAAGATCAAGAGGTCCTGTTTGTTGGAACTGCCGAGGCAGAACATGTAGAGATGTACCTAAAGGCAATCTGGCACATAAAGGAAGGAGGAGATCCCGTAAAGATAAGCACCATAGCAAAGATGCTAAACGTTAGGCAACCAAGTGTAGTTCAAATGCTAAAAAAGCTAAATGACACCAAGCTTGTAAACTACAACAAAGGCGGGGTTTCCTTGACCAAAAATGGAGAGCAGATTGGTTCCAACATGATGCGAAATAGCAGATTACTTGAAGTATTGATGGATAGCGCCCTTAAGGTTGACATTGACGAAGAGATGGTTTGTGGTATAGAACATCACATGAATGATCAGTTTACAGATGCACTATGTACAATGTTAAAACACCCGCGACAATGCCCTCATGGGCACGATATTCCTCGCGGAAAGTGTTGTAAGGTTTAGTCTTGAAAAGTTATATCACGGGTAAGGTTTGAAGAAAGTATGACTTGCTTCTGTGGCTGTGAAACATATGTGAAGGACTCTAACGGCTTTAAAGTTGGTTGCGTCAAGTGCAGTCATGGTCCTCAGAATCACGAGGAAAGTTTTAAGATCAATCCTATTACAGAAGGAGTCCAGAAACGCGGTTCACTAAGTTAGCTATTCTCCCATAATTTTCACAAGTACACGCTTTGGTCTTTTTCCATCAAATTCACCGTAGAATATCTGCTCCCATGGACCAAAATCGAGATGACCATTTGTTATGGCAACTATAACTTCTCTTCCCATGATCTGTCTCTTGAGATGTGCGTCTGCATTATCTTCTCCTGTTTTGTTGTGTTCGTATTTGGATATTGGTTCGTGAGGAGCCAATTCTTCAAGCCACCTTTCATAGTCTTGATGTAGACCACTTTCATTATCGTTGATAAATACGCTGGCTGTAATGTGCATTGCATTAACTAGACAGATTCCCTCTTTTACTTGGCTCTTCTGCACTATTTTGCGCACCTCAGAAGTAATATTTACAAATCCTCTTCGTGATGACACGTTGAATGTCAAGTATTCAATAAGCGATTTCATAGCATGATAGAATTTATTATTTCATAAAAATCAAGTGCAGGCTCAGAACTCAAGATCCTTCTCATCAAATCAAAGGGATTTGGTCATCAACGCCTGCAGCAAGTAATTTTTCTTGTTCCTACTTGAGTCTTTCAAGAAGCTTGATAAAAGGCGGGCGCAAAATCTAAACAAATGGTAACAATCGACGCTACCTGTTCACTTGAAAGTTTTAGGAAGTTTGTAGTCCTGAGTACTTGTAATTCGTTTATTCCAGAGAGCTACGTAGAGGACTACGAAGTATTTCCAGAGCGCGAGACTTCTCCTGGCCTAATCTATGTAGAGGCAGCAGACAAGGTGACCCTTAAAAAGATTCGTGACATGATCTTTGTCAATGCAAAAGAGGTTCTTGGCATAATTTATTCGTCAAAAAGTGGCAATACCAACCTAAAGTGGAGACAGGTCAGGCGCGCAACTGGAAAGGTAACTGGTGATGCGTCAACCAACACACTGGTAAATTTGACCGAAGCCGGGGTATTAACACAGGAATGGGTTCAAAATTATCTAAGAAAAAAGGCAGAAGAAGAGAAACAAGTCAAGACTGACGAGTTAACAAACTAGATTACTCTTCTTTTTTATTATTGTAAATTCTTATAAAACACAAGTTGATTGCAAAGAAAATAGACGAGAATATGGTGGCTTTGATACCTGAAGAGTCTGATGATCTTTTCACATTACGAAGAATCATGCGAGATGGGGACAGAGTGATAGGAGATACTACTCGTGTTGTAAAACAAGATAAAGACTTTGCAAGGCCTGATAGAGGGGAAAGAATCAAAATTCGCATTGCGCTTGATGTTGAAAAGATCTCTATTGACGATGTTGTTGATAGATTAAAGGTTCAAGGAGTCATAGCAGAATCAGACAATGAATCTGTGAGTAAAGGCTCACATCATTCTATGACCTTGAAAATTGGCGAACCCATAACTCTCATTAAGAAAAATTGGAGTGATATTGAAAAAAAATTGATTTTTGGAAAGAAAGATACCGGAAGCTTCTTGCTTGTTGCAATAGACACTGGTGATTGTGGCATAGGAAGACTGACTGGAACTCATCTCAAACTAATGCCCAATCTATATTCCGGCGCAAGCGGTAAAAGATACAAAACTAAATTCAACATAGAAGATTTTTTCAAAGATGTTCAAAGTGCAATATCATCTGCAATAAGAGAAAGTGACGAGATAATAATATTTGGTCCAGGGGAAACAAAAAAAAGATTAGGAAACTTTCTTTCCGAATTGCCATCAGTCAAGGGGCACAGAGTACGCGTAATTGATGGTATTGATTCAAGTGGGGAAGACGGCATATACACATTTATCAAGTCAGAGACGATGAGGCAAGCCCTTACCGAAAGTAAGATCGCAAAGGTATCCCATATTTTGGATGAGATAATGCTCATGGTGAACAAAAAAATCAACAAGTTCAGCATGGGTTTTGAGGAAACGGTAGGAGCAAATGAGGCAGGTGCCGTACAATCAATGGTATTTTCTGACAAGATTTTTGAGAATCAAGACGAAGACAAGGTTATTGCTTTTCTAAATCAGGCAGAAGGAAAAGGAGTAGAAGTGTATGCGGTAGATTCAACAACTGATGTCGGTCTCAGAGTTTCATCTCTTGGCGGGATTGTTTCTCTTCTTAGGTTTGCCGTTACTAGTTGAATTCATGAGCCAATCCTGATATGACTGGTTTACGGAATTCATTTTCAGTTCTACAATTTCTGGAACCTGATATGGATGTGTTTTTGCAATCTCTTCTTTGAGCATCTTTTTTGCTTTTACTGTGGTCTTGAAGAGCGCCAAGAATTCTTCATTATTTTCCACCCTTCCTTTCCAAGTATACACAGAATTGATTTTTGTGTAATTAACGCATGCCGCCAACCTCTTACTGACTACGGTGTTTGCTATTTTATCTACGGACTTTTTGTCAGGATATGTTGAAACTATCACTATTCCCATAGCAACTGATAAATTTGCCTGACTAAAAAGAATATCAATTAATTTGGCATTTGGATTTTTGCAGCAGAATTCTATTATCTATGTTTTGATTGCATGGGGCATCATATTTGCTATCGCAAAGGTCTCAAAACTTGATAAACGTGGTTTTGAGGTAAAACCGTATAGTTTAACCTACAAAAATCAAAATGTTCAGCTATTCCTTACTAGGATTTTGGGCAGAACTGAACGCGCAACAAGAATTTTCTCAAATGCAAGTGTTGTATTAGGGTTTATAATGATGGGTGCCGGTTTTTGGTACCTGATTTCTAATCTTTCCAATTTCTTTGTAAAACCAGAAGCTTTTGCAGAGATGACAATACTCATACCAGGAGTTACAATCCAATCAAGTGCCAACATTGCGTATTTTCTCCTTGCAGTTCCAATCGTGCTTGTGATGCACGAGGGCGCACATGGAATAGTAGCAACTCTCGAAAAAATAAAGATCAAGACAGGAGGTTTTGCCGTCTTTATCGCACTGTTTGCTGGCTTTGTTGAACCAGACGAGGAGGAATTTACAAAAGCCAAAAAGATATCTCGACTCAGAGTAATAGGTGCCGGCGCAACATCAAACGTCATGTTCTCTTTCATAATTGCTGGCCTGCTTTTGTTCAATCCATCCTTTGCACTAATCATGCCAGATGGCATACGAAATATTCTTTATAGCGAACCTCTAGGCGTTCCAATAATTGAAATCGAACCCGGATCAGGAGCAGAAAAGGCCGGGTTACAAAAAAATGACATCATAACTGAGATCAATGGAATACATATCTCCCTACCACAAGATTTTGCCAAAGTTAAGCTAAAACCTGGAGACACTGCTACTGTAACATTAACAAGATCAGGACAAACTCTTCAGATCCCAGTGGTGACAACACCATCAAAAGATGATCCCCAAAAAGGAATGCTTGGAATCATGAGAGCTTCATTACCTTCCTACCAGCCAGTTGTTCCTTATTACATACATTGGAGTCCAGAAGTATTCATGTTTTTGTTGTGGTTATGGATGCTATCATTTTTCATTGGAATATTCAACATGTTACCTTTACCCATACTTGACGGTGGAAAATTTGTCCATAGCATAATTGAGAAGAAAATATCCGAAAAAGCACTGAAGGTAACAATGTTATCAGTGTATGTCTTTACTTTCATTTTATTCGGACTAAATATAGCACTTTCAGCAGTTAAATCCGGTTTTATCACAATTTGAGTAGCTGTAAAATACGTAGGTAAATTAAGGAAATGAGAAGACGTGTCCATGAAATGCAATTATTGTGAAAACACGGTAGCATATTCCAGGAAATATTCTGGAGAAAACCTTTGTTCGGATTGTTTTTCAAAATCCATCATACGAAAAACTGCCAAGACCATATCAAAATACAAGATGATTCGTTCTGGAGATACAGTAGGCGTTGCTGTTTCTGGTGGGAAGGATTCACTGTCTCTTCTACACATATTAAAACAGATTTCATTGAATCACAATTTCACGCTTCAAGCCATTACAATTGATGAGGGAATTCCTGGATACAGAGATGAAGCATTGGGAATTGTAAGCAAGTTTTGTAACAAAATCAAGGTGGATCATAGCGTTTATTCATATAAGGAGCTTTTTGGAACAACTTTGGAACAGTCGCTTGAGATAAGAGAAAAGGAAAAGATCTCGTCTTGTTCCATATGCGGTATATTAAGAAGACGTGCTATTGATTTTGGTGCAAAGGAATTAGGAGTAGACGTAGTTGCAACAGGTCATAATCTGGACGATTTTATTCAGACTTTTATCATAAATCTTCTTTCAGGGGACACAAACAAGATAGGTTGGATGGATCCAGAGCCAACAGATAACAAAGCAAGAAGGATAAAGCCGTTTTGTGAAATTTATGAAAATGAGATAGTCTTCTATGCTTTTACAAATGATATCCCATTCCAGTCAGAGGAATGTCCTCACATGAACGAGGGAATTAGGACCGAAATACGCAATTTTCTCAATTCTTTGGAAAAGAATCACATTGGAATCAAGAACAACATGTACAAATCAATTTTGAAAATCTCCTCTGTACTCAAAGACACGACAGGCAAGAAATGGAAAATTTGCTCCAAGTGCGGATCAGAGTGCACGGGCGATACATGTGCCGTATGCAATACATTATTGAATTTAGGGCTAGGCTAATCCTAATGCACATAAGGATCATATCATAACGACATGATGGTAGTAGGGAAGATCGGGGCGCTAGCCGTGCCCTGCCTCTGAAACCGGCTATATGCAGAGATCAGTAACTGCTGGGTAAATCTCTAGATGGATGATACTCACTTGACTTGCGGATATGAAATCACGCCGAAGCGGGTGGATGCAGGACTGAGACTGTCCGAAGGGATGGCTCTCAAGTTCTAACTGCCGAAAGGGATGAGGTCCGGGAGGGAGCAATCCTAAGGTAGAGCATCCACGCTGCTTCGTCTACGTGGCGGATCTTGCTTGACTTGGGATGAGGTCGTCTGTTTAGACTGGAACTAGTAGAGCTACTACCTCTAAATACTCCCATTACAAAATGAGAAAACATGGATGGTTTAATTTCTGGCCACACAAGAACATATGATGATTTCAAGAAACAATTATCACCACAAGTAAAACCGTTATTTGAAGAGCTGCGGAATTTTTGCTTCTCACTAGGAAGTAATGTTCTGGAAGATGTACGAATGCACAGGGTAGTATTTTGCAAATCTATGACGTTTAGATATTTTGTAGATATTGAACCACAGAGAGAATCTGTTATTGCAAAAATTAGAAGAGATAGAAAAGAGCCAATAAAAGAGATTGAGATAAAGCCTGATCAAAACCTTGACGAACTCAAAAGATTTCTCTCTGACGCCTATTCAAATATACATTAAGAAAGAATTTCAAAATCTGTAAAGTTTTCAACCTTATTTTCATTCATGACTTTTATTTCATCCACAACAGATCCGGCAGAACCAAAATGACTCCAATCTATTACAGCATCTACATTAGATTCTTCACCTTCCAGCATTGCTTCAACTCTTTTATCTGGAAGATTTCTGACCCAACCTCTAACATTGTTTTTTTCTGCGGCTTCCTTCATTCCTTGTCGAAAATAAACTCCCTGTACCTTTCCGCTAACGTAAAGATGAACCCGTTTTAAGATCATAAATCTAGTTTTATTTCAACTGTTAATTAGTTTTAAGAGACTATTTCCTTTCTTTGATTCTTGCTCTTCCTGTTTTTCTTGCTGCGATGCTACCAACTTTGCGTCCAGGAGGAGCATTTCTTGAAACAGTTGAGCTTCTACCAACATGTTGATGTCTTCCACCACCGTGTGGGTGAACATATACTGCCTGTGCAACACCTCTTACTATTGGATACTTGTGTCCCTTAGAACGCATTCTGCGCCAAGCCACACCTGCTCGCATAAAAGGTCTATCACCTGCACCACCTCCAGCAAGGACTCCAATCATAGCCCTGTTCTGAGGATGAAGAGTAGTAAATTTGCCTGATGGAAGTTTTAGTGTTACACCTTCATTACCATGAGAAAAGACAGTAGCATAAGACCCTGCAGATTTTACTAGAGAACCACCATCTCCAAAGTGTCTTTCTACATTACATACCATGGTTCCATCTGGAATGTTTTGTATACTAATGACATTTCCAGAAGAAATTTCTGACTTTAATCCAAAGTGTAATTTTGAACCTATCTTAGCACCTAAAACGGATGGAACAAGAGACCACAAACCAGTCTCAAATAGCACTTTGGAAAGAGGCGCATCACGGCCTGTCTCATGAACTATATCGATAACCTCTGCCTCATGCTGTTCAGATAGCGTAAATCTTGGATATTTTGCTGGAACTAACTTTCCAGTAGAAGCTGCACGGAATTGCATTCCGCCCCTACCCCGCCTTCTCACTAGTGGTCTTTTACCCAAAGCACCGAATGTGCCCTTTCTTGTAAATTTTAATCTTCTGATCTATTTGTTCTGGATCAAAGACAACAAAGGTATAAAAATTAGTTTGAGGCTGTTTAAACTATGAGCCAGAATGCTCTTTCCCTTAAGGTACTTGAGGCCTACACACGAGATGTAGGAAGAGGAGTAGCACGTATTGATTATGATTCCATGGATTCGCTTGGCGCATCCACTGGAGATGTTATTGAAATAAAAGGTAAGAGAAGAACAGTAGCTAAATGTCTTCCACTTTATCCATCTGACGAGGGCAAGGGGATAATCAGGGTAGATGGACTTGTAAGAAACAATGCAGGTATTGCAATAGGAGATACAGTTGCGGTACGCAAGATCAAGGCCGTTGCTGCAGAAAAAGTAGTAGTTGCCCCACTTGAAGCAATACCACCAATTGATGAAAGATACCTAGCAGATGCCTTGGAAAGCGTTCCTCTGATAAAAGGAGACAATGTGATGGTTCCATATTTTGGCGGAAGACTTACTTTTCAAGTAATAGGTGTTACACCAGCAGCTGATGCAGTACTTGTAACTCAAAAGACAGTATTTCACATTGCAGAAAAAGGAGAAACTTTACGCGGCGTTCCACAGGTAACCTATGAGGATATCGGAGGTCTAACTGATGAAATTAAGAAAGTTCGTGAAATGATTGAACTTCCACTAAGACATCCAGAAATATTTGAAAAACTCGGCATTGAAGCTCCAAAGGGTGTACTTTTGTATGGACCGCCAGGAACTGGAAAAACTCTACTTGCAAAAGCTGTTGCAAATGAGAGTAATGCTCATTTTATCAGCATTTCAGGTCCAGAAATTATGAGTAAGTTCTATGGTGAAAGTGAAGCTAGACTAAGAGAAATTTTCAAAGAAGCTAAAGAGAAATCACCATCAATAATATTCATTGATGAAATTGATTCCATAGCTCCAAAGAGAGAAGAAGTAACAGGCGAAGTAGAAAGAAGAGTTGTATCACAATTGTTATCGCTCATGGATGGTCTTGAGGCAAGAGGCAAAGTCATAGTAATTTCTGCCACAAACAGGCCCAATGCAATTGATCCTGCACTTAGAAGACCTGGCAGATTTGATAGAGAAATCGAGATAAAAGTACCAGACAAGAAAGGCAGGAAGGATATACTCATGATTCATACAAGAAACATGCCTCTTAGTGATGATGTAAACTTGGACAAGATGGCATCTATAAGTCACGGATACGTGGGTGCAGATTTGGAATACTTGTGCAAGGAAGCAGCTATGAAATGCTTACGAAGATTATTACCCGAACTCAACTTGGAAGATGAAAAACTTCCTCCGGAGACTCTTGACAAGCTAATTGTAAATGATGAAGATTATCAGAATGCATTCAAAGAAGTGACTCCTTCCGGAATGCGTGAAGTCTTTATCGAAAATCCAGATGTCAGTTGGGAAGAGGTAGGCGGACTAGAAAGTGTCAAGCGAGAGTTACAAGAGGCGGTGGAATGGCCCATGAAATATCCCACTTTGTATTCTAAGCTTGGACACAGAATGCCAAGAGGAATATTATTACATGGATCAAGTGGGACTGGAAAAACTCTACTTGCAAAAGCTGTTGCTACAGAAAGTGAGGCCAATTTTATATCAGTAAGAGGCCCAGAGTTGCTATCAAAATGGGTAGGAGAATCAGAACGTGGAATAAGAGAGATATTCAGAAGAGCAAGACAAGCCTCCCCTTGTGTAATATTTTTCGATGAAATTGATTCAATAGCACCTGTCAGAGGAATTGGGGGAGAGACAGCTGTAACCGAGAGAGTTGTTAGTCAGTTGCTAACCGAACTTGATGGAATAGAAAGTCTTCGCGGCGTGGTTGTCTTGGCTGCAACAAACAGAGCCGATATGATTGATACTGCACTACTAAGACCCGGCAGATTTGACAAAATCATTTTGGTACCCCTACCAGATAAAGAAGGAAGAAAGAAGATATTGGAAATTAACGCAAAAGATATCCCGGTCATAAGAGAACCAATGGTAGATGGTATAAAGAATCCAGACTATGTAGATTTGGATAAGATTGCCGAATCAAGTGATGGAATGAGTGGTGCAGACGTAGCGTCAATTGCCAATACAGCAGTTTCCCTTGTAATACACGAGTTTCTTGCTAAATATCCCGACCAAAAAGAGGCAGAGAAGCAGGCTGAAGATGCCAAAGTCACCATGAGGCACTTTGAGGAAGCTGTTAGGAAGGTAAGAACCCAAAAGGAACTCAAGATAGGCGAAAAGGTAGCAGTGCCCTACTACAGGTAATTTTAAGCTATAAAAGTCCTTATTAAAAATTCTTTCATAGGTACGGATTCGGGGGGACTAGGGTACCATCATGGTTACATTTCTGGGCCCACTTTTATAGAAATGTCAATTTCGTGTTTGATTAATTAAAAAATTTTTAATTTGGAAAATTGGTTAACTTTATCAATTATCTCTTTAGGATTTCTTAGAAAATTGTAGGTTTTCCTGAAAGGTTTTGTCATGGTTCTATATTTGTCAACTTGATTTTTGCCAATCTAACTTTCTGAAAACCTATAGAAGATTCCTTCCGATTAAAGTTATTATCAAACCTATTATGATTGCAACGCCGGTACCAACAAGCCATTGTACCCACTTGGGTCTCATCCTAAGCCATTGTGATGGTTTTTCAAAAATAGTCACCTCTTGAAATCCTTGGATTTGAAAGACCCTAGATACCGCAGGACTCAAGAACACAAATTTCTTGTACTCACCTTTGTGAAGAAAATGAGTGTCATGGTCTTTGTGTTCAAATGCTTTCTTTTGTAAGTCAAAAGCTAGTTTGTATAGTTCTTTTAATCGAGTTTCCGTTGGATAAATGTCACTATCACGGTGCACTAGAATATGCAGATCAACCAATAAAGCCCAGTGTTCCGAAGACAGTTCTTTAACCTGATTCTTATCGGTCATTTTTTCTAAAACAAATTTCAATCCATTTTTCAACTTGTCTATATATTCCTGACCAGAATCTGCGATAGCACGCATTATCCAAAGCGTTGCTCTCAAATCTGATTCTTCACCCGGTGAGTTTGGCCAACCATGATCAGGTTTTTGTGCATCGACCAAATTTTTGATGCTTTGTCGATAAAGTGATAAATCATAATTTTTGAGTTGAGGAAACGCATACAGTACCTCCGCCGTGTCTCTCAAAATCCTCCCCTTAGAGAAGATCCATAATCCCAAGGTTGATTGCTTCTTAAGCCAATCTATTCCTAACGTAATCTTTTCATCTAGGAGTTTAACCGTGCTAGGATTCATCATATCTATTATATCTTGACTCAAAGAAGTTAAGAGTGCTAGGACGTAAATAGATGTCAGTACATCAGGTAGATCATTTGGCCAACCACCCTTCGAACCGCTTTGGTCAAGCAGAAATATAATACTCTCAATATCAAATTGATCAAATTTAACTTTGAATAAGATGAGTATCAAAAGGGCACAAGCTGTATGCCTGACCGTAACCTCTGGCACACGTTTAGGGGCATATCGAGATCCTTTTTCTTCATGAAATTCTGACCCGTAACCGTTAATTTTATCATTTTCAGATTTTCGGCGGCATTTGTAAATATTTTCAAGCAATTTTTTAATTGCCGGATTGTTTTGGTCTCTAGTGTATTCACGTATTGCTTTCACAGCCATATAACTTACTGTTAGACTCTGTATTTGGGTCGCAGTCTCCAGAATTCTCTTTTCTCCAAGTGTAGCATAATCCAATTTTTCACCCTTTGTGATCGATCTTCCCCACGTTCCCAAGTCGTCTTGCTGATCCGCTAGTAGAAATAGAAGGAGCCCCTCAAAGAATTGTTCTTGTTGCATAGAAAGATCATACATGTATCGTAGTATGAATATTTAGCATTTGGTTTTAGCATTATTTATCTGAATTATGATCCTATGGTTCAGAATTATAACGATATTTTTACAAAGTATCCAATATCAGCAAGTTCTTCAATTTTTGGTTGTCCTTTTGGACCAATTAGTTTGCTTACCAGATCACGTATTTCCTTTTTCTCAAACCAGTGACTGGCATACTTACTTTTAGTTTTAAAGTCACTACATTTGTAATCAAATGATTTTTTGTTAAAATTACCTGTAATTTCCTTGAGTGAGGAATAGAATTTCAAAGAATATTTACAGAAGGATTCCGCATTTAAGAATGATAATATCATGATACTATCTTTTCCTACGGCAGATATCATTTGCCTTAATACTTTGGCTCGATCCTCTTCATCTATAGCGCCAAGAGTATTCATTAAAAGACAGATTATTTTAGTTGAATTATTAAACGGTTCTTCGATTGATCTTATTTCCTCCAATTCTGGTTTAGAATATAATTTGTCTTTTACCAACTCGCCGGCTTCTACATAGTCTGATAATTTTCTACCATCCAATTCCATAAAAAACGCCTTATTCTTTATTCTGGTGTTTTTTACTAACTTAGAGGCATATTCAATCATTTCACTAGATGAATCTACCCCTATCATACATGTGATTCTGTCTTGAATAGTTTTAGGTAAGTTCAAAAATACTCTTCCAGTCCCACTTCCAACCTCTATTAATGATATTGGCTTGAATTTCGGTATGATTTTGATTTCTGATACCAATTTACTCATTTCTAAAGTTATATACTCTTCAAATTTTTCATAAGATGGCGGTGAAATAAGGCTGTGCCATTTCTCTGGATTGCCCCATTGTCTTCCATAGTAAAGATCTTTTTCATCAGAATCCCAATGATGATCAAACCATTTTTTTAATGATAACATGACATTTACATGTCCTTGTCCATGTATCTTATCAAGATAAATGCCTATTGATGGTTCTTCATGAAAAGTTTTACTTTGTTCTTTTTTATCTTTTGAAGGTTCAGACTTTTCTGGATGTATTGTTAGCATTGCACTTATCGGCTGTTTATTATCCAAGCATAACATTAGCTCGAAGGTTTGAACATGTGTATTCTTACAAAAATATCCCCAATTTCTATTTTCAGTATTATATTTGCTTAATTCATCCAAATGATTGTTTAGATAATCTCTATTTACTGTAGATTTGTTTATCAGGCGTTTTATTATCAGATTTCTATCCAACATCGACGCGTTTCCATAAAGTTTTCCTTCTTTAACCGAATACGAGTCGAGGTTTCCCCAATTTGCAATCCAGATTGCATCAATTTCGAGGTTTTTCGAATCCGATTCTTTGATTAGATTTTGTTTCATCTCTATGAATTTGTCCAAAATTTGTGGCGTACCGAAAAAGTATTCAGGCGATATCGAAGGATCTGAAACTCCTTTAGTTGCTGTACCATTATCTAAAATTTCATTGATGGGTGTCGGAATATTTTCCGAATCAACACCACGAAGTAATACCTGAGTCCAATCTTTAGCGATCCTAACCTTTGGTTTTCCAGCGTCATTTTTCAATCCATTCCAAAAATCTTCGGTGATTAGAATTTGTTGTTCCTTAGCGATAGACTGTACTCTTGAAGCTCTATCCACTATCAAACCCATTGGATCTGGTATGGCAGATACCTCATCAAAAGTGTAAAAATAGACCCCTCCAAAATCTAGACCTATCTTGGCATGGATTTGCATCCAATCCTTTTTAGATCTATCTTTCCCGATTTCATCTTTTTCTTTATCAGTCAAAAGACGATGTTTATCGTAGTATTTCATAGGATTCTTGTTGATAATCTCGAATTGTTTCCGAATTTTCAAGGCTACTTCTAAGGCGGATTTGCAAGGATTATTGTCTCCGGTAGATTTGAAATACAATAATGCCCCATCACCTATGAATTTGCAGATTTGAAAATTATCACTTTGGTCTGCATCTCTGATATATCCTGAAGCTATATCCGTTACTGTTAAATTATGAAGAAAAACTTTCTTCAAGCCATATACGCTACCTTGCTGATCCTTCACTTTTGATGATCCAGCCAGATCAATAAACAATATAGCTGCGTTTGTTGGCTGTTTTGGTATTTTTGGTTTTCTTGATGTTTTTGGTTTTCTTGATGTTTTTGTTGATGAACCCAAAATGTATCTGTAATACAGAATCCCGTTCTATAAAAGATGATCCATGAAAGTATCTCAGTTATTTCGTGTTCTAAATAATTGATTCCTCAAGTGTCTATTCAAAGAGGCAAATTGCGAATGTGTTTTTTGAGATACCAGGTACGGTGACTGTGTGGATTCCTGTAGAACTAGGATACCATTATGATCATATTTCTGACCCACTCGTAAAAAACTCCTTATCGTTGGCATTATTATGAATTTACATAGACTTCTGCATATCCGTAATTGATTATACCAGCAGAGCTGTCGACTAAAAACTTCAGCTCGTGACTTCCAGCGCTAGTGGGCAAATAAGTAAAAGTGTAAGGGCTTGACTGTGACTCCCTGCTATAGGGCAAATACTGCCCGTTGTCGTATACCAAATAATCATATGGTTGCATTCCACCTTTTGAAGTTACAGTAAACTGTACATTTTGACCAACTGAAGTCGTTGATACCGTAGGAGATACTGTCACTTGTGGTACTTGTGCCAATTGTTGTTTCCATACAACATCTCCTCCCAAGTAATTATTTACTCCACTCGATACACTGCCAACGGTTATGCTCGAACCCAGCATAACCTCAGAGCCTCTGGTTCCAATCATAATTTCGAGATTGTGGATTGCAGGTATTGTTGAGGAGAATTGGTAGATAACAGGAGAGGATGAGGTAAACTTCCCTATCTGTGTACCGTCATATCCATCATAGATCATGATATTATATGGCTGGAGACCGCCTGACGGCGTTACAGTGATTGGTACGCTCTGACCCATAGGTGTGGTAGTTGAAGATGGAGATACTGTAGTACATAGACTTACAGGCTGATTAGCAGATAATTGTGCGGGACTAAAACCCAGATTCTCGGCAGGCGTATTACCAGCTAGAATTGGCATCATATCAAGGTCATTGTTATAAGAATCAGTTATGGAAATACTAAATGGATAGCCTTCTACTGGAGAAAGTATGTCAGTGGCAGATGTGGACGTATCGTAACTACTATGAATAACCATAGGTGGCACATTGCTATTGTAGAATTCTATATGGTATGGTGGAAGACCTCCTGAAGGTGTTATCGTAATTGGTACGTTCTGACCCGTATATGCGGTTGCTGATGTAGAAACTGTTGCACATAAACTGATGGGCTGACCAATTGGAGGTTGAGTTGGTAGTTGTGATGATGTGGAAATTCCACTTGTAGGTTGAGATGATTGCCCTGACGAGACGGATATTCCGTTTGAATTACTGGCAACTTGAGTACCTGTTATTGTAGTTCCAGATTGAGTTGGGTTGGATGTCTTTAGAAGACCAAGACCCGCAACTGCGACCATAGAAATGACTAAAACAGATATAACCGCTATAACCAAAATCGTCTTTGAATTTGATTTTTCTTTCTTAGGTGGTTCAGTATGAGAATAATCTCTTTTCCCATAAGAATCATCATGTTCTCCTGTAAATGGTGATCCACCATAACCGCTGGTGCTATCTCTTGTGTATCTTTCTCGTTCTCTGCGTCTTTCTTCCCCTCTGGTCTTCTCTTTCTCACTCTCTTCTTCGCTAAAATACTCACTAGTGGCATCATTATGTACACCACCTGCAAGACTATCCAAGTAATCATCCAGGTCATTTCTCTCGGTATGCAGTATTTCCCATGCCTCGTTAAGTTCTGCTTGTTTCTTGTCTGCACCCCCTTTGTTTATAGGGTCGTGGAAGTGATCAGGATGATAAGCTTGAGATAAGAAACGGAATTGCTCTTTTATCTCTTCTAATTTGGCATTACGCGATACTCCGAGAACATCATAGGGACTCCTCTTCTTCTTAACGTTAAAGTAATCCTCAAAGTCTGTCACAAACTACTCACACTCGTTGCATTGAACCACAAAAAAGCAAAGGTTATTTGTGCACCAATAGAAGCAACCAATTCAAAGTCTATTCTTACACCGCTCACCAAGAACAACACGGAATTTCAACATGGTTAATAGTAATTAGTTTTTCTGTGTCCAATACTGAGATTTCGTTTAGTAAACTGACTCCAATGTTTTCCTTCTGCATAGTGGATACTAAAGTACTCCTCGTTTTCTGAGACTTTCCATTGCCTCGTTTACCTCGCCGCTAGGCAAAGGCAAAGGTTTACCTTCTTTCATGCTTCTATAAACCAACTTGTCTCGTTCTATTTTTTGTAACTCTCGCCTAAGCATACTGATAATGGTACTAATAAGTTTAGAAACCTCATTTAGTGCAAAAAAACTTCCGCCTGTAACGCTAGCAAACTTGCCAAATGCTTCCTTCATGTCTCTGTCGTTCCAAACTCCAATTGAATAAATTGTGATATTTTCATCCTTGCACTTTATGGCCTCTTGAAGTGGATCTAAACCGCAAGGACAGCCATTAGGATAATCATCTTTGCTGTCTCTTGCATAAGCGTGTGGCGGTGCGTCTCCAATTAGTATGACTACTCGTCTAGAACCCCGTCTCCAATTCATGTTAAGAGATACGTGCAATCCGTCAGCTACCGCTTCTGGGTGGTCACCACCTCCAAATATTGTGGTGCCTTGAAAATTCGCCTCTATTGTTTTTTCATCTCCAGTCAATTCATAAAACCTCACTACCTCCTGACTAACCCTTTCATGGTCCCCGTAAAAGACGCAACCGAAATTAACACTAAGGCCGCTTTTTTTAATTTCTCTCATCATGTTTATTACATTCCGTCTGACTTCTAAAATAAAAGTCTCCATACTTCCAGTAGAATCAATACAAAAGATAACATCTAGAAAATTAAGTACCTCTTCTTTTCTTCTTACTAAACTCATATTAGAAATAATTTCAATCTACTTTCTAAATCCTTCGAGTAGGCGAAAGTTTAATCCATGAAAGAATTCAATATTACGTATAATTTATGAAAAGTAAAAAATCTTAAACCTCGCCGCTTGGTAGGAAGTCCTTATTTTCATCTGATTTTTGTTTTAGAATTTTATATAGTTCGTCAATCTTCTCCTTTTCTTTTACCTTTAAGCTAAAAACTTCCTTACTCAAAGTAGGGAACTTGGAAGCAAATCTTTCAAATTTCTTTACCCAATCTGGGTTCCCAAATCGTTTAGTTTTTACTACTGGTACAGGTGCCAATTTCAGTTCCAATTCTTCCTTACCTAACATGTGTTTCTCTTTTTCTACCCCCACCAAGATCGGAGGGATTGCTACATATCCATAAGTTTGTGGTGTAATTTCTTTTCTGTTAAATCCATACATGTATGCCATTTTTTTTAAATAATTTGCATCTTCAACATTTTCTTTTACTTTATCAACAGATTCCTCATTTTGAACATGGATTTCTTGCGCATTCTTTAATGCATATGTCTTGTCCAGATAAACATCAAAGTCAAAAATCGTGGTATATCGTGCACCGGGTGACTTTAACCATCTCCAATTCTTTGTCTTTATCATTAGGAAACGCTTGTCAGTTATCAAAAGGATATCAGAATCAACATGAAGAAGTTCGGGTCTAACTAGAGGAGCCACTCCGTAGCCTCTGTCATAATTTGCTTGGTCTCTTATCTGCGAATGTTTACTTACTCCAATAAATTTCCCTACCAAAGATGCTTTCTCTTTTAATTCAGGTTTGAAACAGGTGAGTAACAGGCGTTCATCTGGTTCTAAAAAAGTAGTGGGGTCAAAATCCTTCATGATTATCAATACTACCAAGTTTATGCATATAAGAAGAATCAAATTGCAAAAACAGGAAAAGAAGTCCTAACTCAAATCATGTAAAAAACAGGCTAGAGACCTGTAAGACACAGTCACTGTCTTGGCATTACTTCAGAACCCGCAACCAGATACATCGGGAGGACAGTAGTGTAGTTCTAGCTGCGTGTATCACTAGAGCTTTTTAACGAGCTCTTTCAAATAAACAGTCAACTCGCTCACAAACTTGTCGAATTCTTTCTCATTGAGTTCAGATATGAGTAAACCTCTTTCTTCGCCCCATGTAAAGATGGCATTTTCCTCCAACAGTTTTTTCTTTGCCTGCAAATTATCTTTGTATTTGTCATAAAGCCTGAGCGTGTGATTCATCTTTTTTATCACACAATCTTCTACGTCAGATGGTTTAATGCTGAATTTCTGGTAAATGAAGAATACGTCTAGAAAGTCTCTTGCCTTTATTCCCTTTCTTGTAAGCAGTGCCCTTATTTTCTCGCTGAGGATCTCTTTTATGTCGTAAACGTCAAAGGGAGCCGCAGTGGAATATTCCAGATACTCTGGAAAAAGTACGTTCAGTTCTTCGTGTTTACCCGTAAGAAGACTGGTCAATTTTCCTTTTCCAGGTTTTAAGCAGAGGCTTTCTACGAAATTTATCTGGACTTTGATGAAGGTTTTCCTCTTCAAAACCTCTGAATCGTACCATATTTTGAGCGTACACATCTTGTTGCTGCCTCCCAGTTCCACGTAATTTATGTCGCTTTTTATGCACTTGAAATCAAGTCCTCGCTTTGCGGCGATAGCCTCGAAAACGCTGCCTGTCTCATCTATGGTTTTAGACAAATCCTTGCTGATCTCTTTTCCCGATTTTTCTGAGAATTGTGCCTGATCTTTCCATGTAAAGTCAATGTCTTCTGAGAATCTGAAATACCCAAGATAGTTCTTTATCAGACACGTGCCACCCTTGAAAAGAAAATTCTTTGAGAAGAATTTGTTATTTGAAAGGTCTGTTAATATTTGATGGAGAAGGAGGTCCTTCTCTATCATGTCTTTTCGTTGGAGTTTCAGTTCAGAGGATATGCGGTTTACAAAATCCAGTGTCATCGAATCAACCTCTCAACAACTTCAACTATTGTTTTTGGATAGTTTTTGGAATATTTTTTTAGTTTATCTTTAGAAATGTTTTTACTCCAGTCAGAGATATCCATGACAATTCTGTCTACTGGTATCCCATCCTGTCTTGAAAGATAAATGAGATCAAGAACGGTTTTCTCAGGATCAGAATAGCGCAACATTGCACTGCTATCTTTTTTGATGCCAAAATCTAACAGTGACGGAGAGATTTTCACGAATCTGAATTTGTACCCCGCTATGCTTATTGGTTTTGCCCTGAATAGAGAGTCGCTGATCACTTCCTCCACAGCAAAATACTCGTGTGTCATGTTGTTAAGTTTCAATGCAGAATGCAGGCCAAAATACCAGTTTTTCACTCCCTTCAATTCCAAGCCTTTTGAAACAAGTTCCAAGTGGTTGTACTTGCTTTTACCTAGCTTGAATTCTTCTAGCGACTTTACATAGAATATGCCGCGAAATATTCTTACCAGATGTTTTCTTTTTATGAAATAATGAATAACAGATTCATGGTCCATCTTCAACGCTTTACAGTATTCTTTGAGCTCTTTGGCTGACACGAACTCCTTTTTTTCCATCCACAGTTTTTCTATCAGTATACTCATTTTCATCTTATATCACTATATACCATAAAGTGGTCTTTTGTTATATATATCATTACATACCATTTTATGGTATATTATGATACATGTTGCTTTAGGCAATCTAGCGCGCTTGTAATCTATTGTGACATCAGAATTTAGTTTGTTCCACCGTGCAGGCCACATCGGGGGGACGGATACCATCATGGTCGTATTTCTGGATCCAGTTACTATCATGATTCAATATCAGATTCTCTACTGTTTCAAAAATTTAAGAAATTCCTGTTTCATCTTTATCATATCCTGTTTTTTTGGTATGGCTCCAGTCAGGTGCCTAATACAAAAAACAGGAATTTTACCATATTTGCCCACCGCAAAGACTCGCTGTTTGCTTTTTCCATAATAACCATATTCTATGTTATTCAACTCTACCATCATTATCGTGTTTTCAATCACTTTATCCAATGTTTTAAAACTAACCATCAAAATTTTTTTTGGTTTGACTTTTTGAATGATTTTTCTAGCCATTGTATAACTTAGTTGCTCTGCTTCTTCTCTGATTTTTTCAGAGTTCAATTTCGCGAATTCCTTTTTCCATTGATCATAGTTTTTACTCCTAAAAAACAAAATCGGTATGACCACTGTATTCTTAAGAAGTTCATCATTCCCAAAAAGATCTCTTACGGCTAGGGCCATTTTGTTTTTTGGATCTCTTGGTTTCAAGTAGGAATGAAAGGATTGTACTGAAAAATCTCCTTTCTCAAATTTTGGTAAATCTTCATTTCTAAAATTTGTTCCATCGCCTCCCGGATTTAATGTCAGAATCAATAATGGAGGATTTATGTAGATTGAACTGAAGTATATTTTGAATCCAGATTTCCAATTGTAGGAAGACCATCTTTGGTAGACAATTCTATTTACTTCCTCACCCCACTTTTCAATATTTGTCAAAATTTCATCTTCCCACGTTTTTCGTCAATTATCATAGATGAAGTTACCTACAGAACCACGTCGATGTGAAATACTGGTATGAGTTTAGGTCCAAAACTAAAGATACTTGACTACCTCATCGAGAATGTTACAACCACGCATATTCCATGTCATGATGCATGTCATCAGATTTCCAAACATCCTGGCTCCCTTCTCGTTTCTTACCAGCCCGCGAATCTTTCTGTGAATTACTGACTCCCGCAGTGCCCGCTCTGCGGTATTGTTTGTTGGCTCAACGCCAGGATACAGCAAAAACGTAAAGAGACTCTCCCTTGCATTCTTGAGCTTTGTGACAAACTTGCAAAGCTGCCAGTCTGTCTCATATCTTGAAATTATTGCTCCCAGTCTCTGCGCCATCTGTTCATGCAGCAGACAGTCTGGTGCGGTACTGCCTCCAAATCCAGATTTTGCATCTGAAAACAGCTTCTGCAATATATCATGCAGCCGCACTGCGTTGTCTGATTTTATTCTCTCTGCCAGATGTCTTGCCTCCCGCAGTATGTGTGCCCAGCACCTCTGCCGGACGTGGAACCTGCCGTATGCATACCATCCATCAGTCACTGCAACGCCTGAAAATGTATCAAAATGTTTCTGCAGTATACATGCACCTCTGCTGTCTTCAACTGTGACAAAACAACTGCTCTGGTTTGTTGCAACCCACACCCATCCGGTATCGCCGTTGATTGGATATGACGTCTCATCAAAATACACTGTTTGGGAGGTGCAGATCCCGTCTCTTATCTGGTTTACAAGGGGCTCTACGGCATCAGATGCGTTGCACAGCGCAGAATTGATGCATGCTGCCGACAGTTTCAGATTGTAAAATGATTCTATTATTTTTGAAATCTTTTTGAGCGGTAGCCTTGCAGACCAAAGCGATGTGATTGCCGCAACCAGGTTGCACCCAAGAGATCCCTTCTGCGGAATATATGCATCTGCAGTGGTCGTCTTGCCACAGTCATTGCAGATGTAGGACTGGATGATGTGTTGTGTTACGGTATATGGCTGCGGTTCTGGGATCTCTGCAATGGTCCTGCTGTCATGTGTTGTCTCTGTGATGTTTGTGCTGCCGCATTTATGACATCTTGATGTTGTGTGCCTGATTGTACTTGCTGGCCTGAGGTTGTGGGTTGTTCCGGCATGGCCTGGTTTCTGCCCGGGTTTTGACGGGTTATCCTTCCTTCTTTCCTTTTTTTGCTCTCTCCAGTATATGGAATCTCTTGATGGGGGAGAGTGGGCGTTTTCATAGTATGATAGTCTTTTTTCCAGATCATCGATTCTTTTTACCAATTCGTGATAATGCTCACAATGAGTGCATTCTGTCACAGGTATAGTAATGTCATGTTGATCTTAGATCTTTTGGTGGAACAATCTTGATTTTATG
>JBOGQT010000008.1:0-7482 GCA_050749105.1 Nitrosotalea sp.
GAAGGATCACTTGAAGATAACGCAAAATTATACAAGCTTCTTGAAAAGTATGATGAAAAAATGAAAAAGCTTGTCTAAACTTCCTTTCTTGATTTAAAAAAGTTCTGCCATCTCTTCGCTTGATGATCGCAATATTGTAGATCATACTCGGCAAATATGATCTTATTTTTATTGTCAAAATTAATTGTAAAGCCAACTATTAGATCGTGATTCTTAAATGACAATGACTGGACTGTAAGTAATTTACCACCCGTAACTAGCGCATCCCCCTTTACCGTTAAACCATTTTTCTTGAGCTTGTCTTCTATGTTTACTCAAAAACCCAACAAAATGAAAATGATGACTTACTATAAGAGGGTTAATGTTTTTTATAGAGATGCCAACATGGGGGCAAACTCTTTCTTTACTCTGAATTTGTTATATACACGTATTTTGCCACCAATTTTCTTTTTCTTTTCATGGTCTACAAATGATTCCAAGACTGGAACTTCATGTCGCAGTCTGCTTATGGCAAACCAAACTGACGCTTCATCTGCCTTTAACTTTTTTACAATGCTTTCAATGTCATATCCAGAATTGTCTTTGGCAAACAGTGCACCAAGTGCTGCACAAGTAACACTTGCCGCGGGTCCCTTGAATGCTTCATGAACAAGCTCTTGTTCAATTTTCATCTTTTTTACCAGAAGTTTGTCATCTCCATGGTCCAATATAAATTACTTTTAGGTGTCATCAAGTAATTAGATTTACTCACAATAGATAACGTAGAGTATGAAAGTAAACACTTTTTTTGGAATCTAGCATTTATGGACAAAATGCTTTTCACCCTATCACTTTATCTTGTTATCTATTTAAGTAGATATAGAAGATTTTTCTATTCAACCAAACCACTTGGGGTACGCTCTGCTGCAAACAATTATCTGCTACCTTGTGATGGATTTTGTTTTCTTACCAGTTTATAGTCCATGGCTGCGGGTGCAAAGTTTTTTCGTCTGCAAGAGGCTCCCACCAGTCTTGGTTGTTTTGGTACCATGATACTGTCTCCTGCAAGGCCTGGTCAAATTGATATCTTGGCTTCCACCCAGTTTCTTTTTGTATCTTTGACGCGTCAATTGAATATCGCTTGTCGTGTCCTGGTCTGTCGCCTACGTTTTCTATGAGGTCTTGCGGTTTTTTCATGAGATTTAGGATCTTTTCAACTATGGTCCTGTTTGTGATTTCATTCCATGCCGTTATGTTGTATACTTCTCCTGACTTGCCATTTTCAATTAAAGTGTCAATTGCATGTACATGGTCCAGTACGTGAATCCAGCTTCTGACCTGGCTTCCTCCTCCGTAGAGGGGGACTTTAAGGTTTTTTGAAGCGCGAATTATTGTCTTTGGTATGAGTTTTTCTGGAAATTGGTGTGTCCCAAAGTTGTTTGTGCATCTTGTTGTGATGCATTTTATCCCGTATGTTCTGTGATATGACTCGACCAGCAAGTCTGCCGAGGCTTTTGTTGCAGAATATGGATTGCTTGGCTTGAGGATATCATGCTCTGTAAATGATTCCTTGTTTTCTGCATCGCCATAAATTTCGTCAGTTGATACATGGATGAACATCTTGTCGTGCTTTCTTGCTGCTTCTAAAATAGAGTATGTTCCTAATACGTTTGTCTCAATGAATGGTTTTGGGTTTGATATGCTCCTGTCAACGTGGGTCTCTGCAGCAAAGTTTACTATGATGTCGTTTTCTTTTGCTATATTTGATATAGTTTCTTGGTTTCTGATATCGTCTTTTATGAATTTATAATTTGGATTTTTTTCTATCTCTTTGAGATTTTTCAGGTTAGAGCCTATGGTTAGACTGTCCAAATTTGTCAGCTTGTCTTGAGGATTATTTTTTAGGTGATTTCTGATAAAGGCGCTTCCGATAAAACCTGCCCCTCCGCAAACAAGTATATGCACATTTTGAAGAATCCAATCTTATTATTTATAGTTCTGTAGGCATGAATAATCATGAATCATTCCGATAATTTTGCAGGCATTTTTGCGAATATTCTAATAGTAAAATCTGCACTGTTAACTTAGTCGTTTGCAGAAGAACCATAAGCACTTCCAAGATGCTTTGAGCTGCACTCTTTATCTAGCAACCGAAAAGTTAACAGAACTGTACCTTTCAGAAACAGACTCTCCTTATGAATTTCATCCACGCATTCCCCGACGTGTAGGTCAAAAAGTAATACATAATATTTATGTATTACAAAAATAATAGTATTACTATCAATGGTTGAAACCATCGTCACCGTTACAAAGAAAGGCCAGGCTACCATACCCAAGGAGCTAAGGGAGAAACATAAGATAGCAAAGAAGGCCCTTGCGGTGGATACAAAAGAGGGCGTACTTTTAAAGGCCCTTGCAGGCCCGCTAGCAGAAAAAGGCTCGCTTAAGAAACTCTTCAGGGGCAAGACATCAAGGCAACTTGTCGGAGAGGCAAGAGAAGAGGAGATTAAAAAAGAGAAGAGACTGGAACGAAGAACTGGCAGACAATAGCATATGAGCCTTGTATTTGACACCCAGGCCCTGCTTGTGCTCTACCTTGATGAGGACGGAGCTGACCATGTTGCAGACCTACTCGAACAGGTGCTTGGCGGGAAGATCAAAGGATACATCAACGTCGTAAATCTTGCCGAACTATACTATATTCTTGGTAGAAAGAGCACAAGGATGGCCGACGAGAAGGAGAGGAACATCAGATCCTTTGGTATCAAGATAGTCCCGGTAAAAGACAACTCCTTGTGGAAGGAAGCTGCTATGCTCAAGGCAAACCATAGCTTGTCCCTTGCCGATGCATTTGCTGCCGCAACTGCCAAGACTATGAGGTCAAAGCTTGTTACAGGCGACGACGTAGAGTTTGCCGGCATAGACAACCTTCGTATAGAAAGGGTCAAAAAAAGAAACTGACATACTCCCAACGCTAAAGTGTGTGGGCTTTCTCGCCGACATTTCGTAAAGTCCAGTCTTAGAATCTCAAGATTGGTCTTTCAACAGCCTTTTCATCTAAGATAATAACTGACTTGATTAGGTGAAAGGTGTATCTGTGCAATCCAAGGCTCCATTCGGTGAGAAAAAGATTTAAAATCTTACTACCATAGTAAGATTATGCGTCTAAATCTCACCCCAAGGCCACTTAGTCACGAGGAACAGAGGCTCTACCTGTACCTGGAGTCGATGGATAGGAACACCTTCAAGGTTTCCGAGCTTGATCTCAAGAAGATTGGTGTTGCCCCCAACTACCTTTACGTGCTTGTCAAAAGGCTTGAGGAGAAGGGATGGCTCACAGGAGTTGGCAAGGGAGTATACCTGCGCCTGCCGGCATCTACCGCAATGGAAGGCAGGGTCTATCTCGAAGACCCGATGGAGGTAGCAACAAAGATGTTTGATGGATACATTGCTTTTTCAAGTGCGCTCAAGGTTCACGGACTGTCAGAATACGAGCCTTTTACAATTTATGTGGCAACGAAAATAAAATCAGAAACTGTAACGCTTCTAAAAGATTATGAGATAAGGGCCGTAAAATTTGGAAGGCGGTGCACAGGTTTTGAGAAAAAAGAAAAATATACAGTCTCCACCATCTCAAAGACTTTCTTTGACTGCTTCTATCGCCCAAAGTATGCAGGGGGATATTCAGAGGTGCTCAAGTCGATTCACAGGGCAGAAAAGATAGATTGGAAGGAGTTTGAAAAATATCTTGACAAGTTTGGCTCGTCAAGTCTCTGCCAAAAGATTGGATACATGTTGTCGCTTCTAAAAGAGACCGAGTTTGAGCTGCCAAAAGACCTTTTTAGCTATCTGAGCAACCGTGTAAAAAGCAAGACTCGGCTTGACTTTGGCCGAAGTGGTGGGGCATATAACAGGGAATGGATGATAATCGATAACATCGGAAAAAAGAATCTGATCTCGTGGTGGTACAATGGTTAGCCTCAGGGAAGCTCGCCAAGCTGCGGCCAAGACCGGAATAGGTCTGCAATATGTAATGAAGGAAGCTAGAGTATTTGACATCTGGGCAAAGATAAGCCCTGCCATACTCTCAAGTAGTATATCAGATCATGCGACAATAATCTGCAAGGGTGGGACACCCATTAACAAAATATTTTTTGGACGTGTCCAGAGATTCTCAGAAGACATTGACATGGACATCTTCTTCAAAAAGAAGGTTCAAAGAGAAGACAAGATCCGATTCATCAAGGAAAACATAATCTCTCTTCTTGAAAGCTCATACACCATTCCAAAAGAGGCAAGAAGAAGAAACATAATCGTATTTTTCTGTCAGTTCCAAAACGAGCAGGGGATAAAGGACAACATTCAGCTAGATTTCAACATAGGCGAGTCAAGGACCGGGCAAGACGAGATAGCAAGCGCTAAAAGCGCCATACTCCCCTTAAGCATTGACAGGGTACCAGTCTATTCGCTTGATACGCTAATTGCAAAAAAATTCAAGGCGTTTTACGAAAGAGATGAGGGAAAGGATGTCTACGATCTCTATTACGGGCTGCGGCAAAACAGCAACCCATCCAAGATCATCCCAATATTGAAGGACGTGCTCAAATCGGCAAGGATAGATTACGACGAATTTTCAGATGAGGTAAAAAGAAAACTCGGGGACAAGGCCTTGATGAGTAGCCTGCGCCTTGCAGCAAATCCATACATACCTAAAGGTCTTAGAATAGATTTTGTCAAAGCTTCAGATGAAATATCCAAGAAGATCGTGCGTCATCTTTAACCTTGCCTAAGGAAAGCTGACATACTCCCAACCCTAAAGGGAAGGGGTTCTGCTTTTCATCCGGTTCCATCCTCATCTCTTGCGATCAGAGTGGGTTTTGCAGAACCAAGCTGTTGCCGAGTTCCTCGGTCACCTGTATTTCAGGCGTTGCCAATTTGTGGGGTATCAGTGCTCCCCTTGCATGCATCTCTTTCTGCATGCAATCAAGACATGCGTTGGTCTATACCTGACAGCATTCTTAACCTCTTTGAGAGGATTTGTTGGAAGTATCTTCATGTTCAAACGATTCCCTAAAGACCATGCGTTGGTGCGACAAGGGGATCTGCATTCAAGACTTGCCATGTGTATCATGGCATTAAACAGTTTAACTCTTCCTGGCGATTCATCCCAACCCTAAAGTGTGTGGGCTTTCTCGCCGTCAGTTAGTAACTGTACGAATCTACCAATCGCAGTTTCAATGGTATCAACACAAGATTTGTCCAAGACAATTATTCTCATTCAGTCAAAGGCGTATTGCGTGGATTACATTATCAAAAGGGACCCAAAGGGACTGTACAAAAAGGCACAACAAGGAGAAATTCAAAACATGACTGGAATGTTTTTTGATTTGATATAGTCTTTGAGAAGCGATGCAATCGTGGTCTTGCCAGAAGCCGGAAGGCCTGTAATCCAGATTGCGCAAGCTTGCATTACAAGATTTATGGTGGGTGGTAATTAGCATTTTTGTTTATCAGTAAATGATTCTTACTACATGTATCTCTTTTTTGTCTTGAAAAATTGCGCACTCTAAGACCGTGTTTTGGTTTTCAACATATATTAAAAAACCACTTCCGCAAGAAACTATACTATGTTTTGAGAATACCTTGGCTATCTCTCTGATACCTTCTATGGCATTTACATAATCTGTAAAGACATTTTGAGGTTGTTTAGCAATCCAACTTACAAGTGTTGGATCTATGAAAACAAACCAAGGTTTCATGCGTTTGCTGTTGAAAAATACTATATTAGAGTTATTGTTAGATTAGAACAAACTGGTAGCCTATATTTTTTTTAGAGTCTCTCTAAGACTGTTTTCAAGTTTAACAGGTTTGATCTCTCCGGCTTCTACTTTTTTACGGTACTCTTTGACACTCTTCTCATTTTCCTCTGTCCATCTAAGCTCGCCTTTTGATACCATGATATTGCTAGTATGCTGTTTCCTTATTAAATTTAAGGTTCCCTGGCACTGTATACCCTGTCAACCAAGTGTATCTTGGCATCTTGATTGATTTGATATAGTCTTTGAGAAGCGATGCTATGGTACTCTTGCCAGAAGCAGGAAGGCCTGTAATCCAGATTGCACAAGCTTGCATGGTTTTATGGTAAATTACAGTCGTATTTGAGATCTCTCACCCAACAGGAACTGGTGTTTTTTTGGATGTGTGTGGTCCTCAATCTCTGACTGGTGGGATATTATACTATCCACCAAGTGTATCTTGGTGGAGTGGTCCCCATAAAATGAGAACGTTTTTTGCATAATTTTACATATACTTTCTTTCATTTATGTCTCATCTCCCATGACTTGGCAAACTCGTTTGGTGTAACGTATCCCAATGCAGAGTGAATGCGATGATTGTTGTAATCATCAAATGCATTTGCAATTGTAATCTCAGCTGACTGATAGTTTGCAAACTCGCAAGGCCAGATGTACTCTTTTTTCAGTGTCTTGTGGAACGATTCTACATGTCCGTTTTGCTCAGGTGTGTGATGGTATATGAACTCCTGCCTTACACCAAGTATTATGATGGACTCCCGAAACTTTTTGCTGATGTATTGTGAGCCGTTGTCTGTTCGAATGAGTAATCTGGAGACATCTGGTTTCTCTGATGATATGGCATTTACCACACATTGAACCGCAGCATTCTTTGTAGCAGATACATCAAAGCAGTATCCTACCCATTTTCTGCTAAACACGTCGACTGCATTAAACAGATAACACCAGCCATCAATGCCGCACCAGATGTAAGTCATGTCTGTCTGCCACATCTGGTTTGGTGCAGTTGGCCTGGGTAATTTCCTGCCTGAATGGATTATCTCTGATTTTGTCTTTGCAGGCTCAATCCAGCCTAATTTATGGAATATCCGGCGAACCTGTTTGCGATTCACTGGTGTTTGTAATTCCCGGGATACGGCAGCTGCCATTCTCCTGGTCCCATAGGTAGGTCTTGCAGTGCCAATGTCTTGAACTGTCTTTGACACAACTGGATCTACTGGAATGTTTCTGGGTTTTTTGGAATGATACCACATATTGCACGATATTCCTGCATATGATAGTGACCTTCTCAAGCTTATGTTGCTGTTTATCATTAATTTTGCAACACTCATCTTTTGCTTCCCTCCAGCGTTTTTTTAAAAGCATCATTGGCAATGGTAAGCTCGCCTACTATCCTCTTGAGAGACTCGTTCTCTTTTTGGAGGTGCTTTGCAGCATCACCGTTTCTTCCTGTCAGTGCCATCTTACCACCATCTACGAATTTCTCTTTCCACTGATAGAATACCGGCGGTTGTATGTTGTACTTGCGGCACAGCTCTGCGGTACCAATGTTTGTGGTAATTGACTCCATGACAATTCGAATCTTTTCTTCTGCTGACCGTCTGCTTCTAGTTACCATGGGTTGGTACCTCCTTTCTTATTCAAAAAGTGTATGTTAGCAAGTGTTCTCATTCTAGAGGGGACCGCACCA
>JBOGQT010000009.1:0-1028 GCA_050749105.1 Nitrosotalea sp.
CACTCAACCAATCTCAACTACTACCACTCAACCAATCTCAACTACTACCACTCAACCAATCTCAACTACTACCACTCAACCAATCTCAACTACTACCACTCAACCAATCTCAACTACTACCACTGAAACCACCAGCTCCTCTTCATCTACAACTACCGGAACTGGAAGCTCCTCTCCAACTAACAACACATCTTCAGGCACCAATACATCATCTCCAACTAACAACACATCTTCAGGAACCAGTACCTCTTCATCTACAACTGGAAGCTCATCTACAACTCAATCATCTAACAGTACAGGAACCACAAGCTCCTCAATTCAAACTTCAAACAGTACTGCAAGAACATTAACTTCCAATACAAATTCAAGTTCAACACAATCAAACTCTACTGTAGTCAACCAAACAAACACTAGATCTTCGACCAACTCAACCCAAAGTTCCACGACAGGAACGACACAATCATCTGGTAACAATCAAACCACACCTGTCGGAACAAACACAACACAGACAAGTAACATGACTCTTACCACAAATGCTACCAGTGCTACAAACACAACAAGTACCCCGTCTACGCAAAGCTCAGAGTCCACTAGTCCCACACCGGCACCAGTAGAGTCAAGCCCTGTGATACCCCAGTCCGGCTCTGGCTCTATAGCCGAATCTTCTCCAGTTATAACAAGCTCAGCGATATCATCTTCGGCTAGCAATGAATCTGTAGTATCACCAAGTATCGTGATTTCAGGCTTGAATGATTCGATCGTAAACAGTACAAGCACGGTATATTCCCCAACTGTATACATAGGAGTCCCAATCCTGCCCCAAGCACTCTTGCTGACCAACGACCAGTCATACTATGCCTATGGCGATGTTGTGACACTAAAAGTAACGCTGCCTGCCATCCTTCAAAACATTGCGCTTGTAGTTGCAGACCCTACTGGCAATGACATTGTATCAAGGACAGTAACCACAGGCAACAATGGCACAGGCGAGCTACAGTTCAAAATTCCATCCAATTTCCAGACAGGTG
>JBOGQT010000010.1:0-7034 GCA_050749105.1 Nitrosotalea sp.
AAACGTGCCATTACTGTCAATTACTGATGCACGCACACCTGCCGTGCCGTGCACATGAAACTTGGACGGGTCAATCTTTGGGAGAAATTCCTTTACGAGGTTTATCATAACTGTCTTGGACAATGACGAGAGAAACTCGCCTGTTGCAAGCGAGATAAAATTGGCATCAAAGAGCATCTTTGCTGCACCTGACGTGAGTATTTCCACAATCTTTGTCGGAAATTCTTTTAGGTTCTCGGTCAAGTCATAGCCGTATGCGCTAAAGACAGGCACTGCATTTGGCCCCACCTCGCACCTACCGTCATGTCTGACTATCCAGTGTGGGTCAAGAAATGGATACTCGGGATGTTTTGGAACGGAATACACCGATATCTTTGTCAAGTTGTTGTAGATTTGGTCTGCCTGCCAGTACTCGCCACGAAAATGAATGTCTGTCAGGTCTTGTGCAACGTTCATTTCATGTGCAATATCAATTGACATTCCGCCTGCTGCGTTTATTATAAAATCAGTCTCTATTTCATCAGAGCTTGTCTTTATTTGGAGAAAATCTTTTTTGTTTTCTATCTGCTCTGCCCTTGTGTTTAGCAGAAAAGTTGCACCACTTTTCTTTGCGTCCTCCATCAGGGACTGGGTAAATTGTCCATAGTCAACAGATGCGTCCTTTGTACAAAGTATTGCGTTTTGGCACTTTACTTCTGGTTCTAGCCTTGACACTTGGTTTGCGTCCAGAAATTTTAGTTCGTCTTTTTCCAGTCCGTTCTGCTCTCCCCAAGAGATGTATTTTTCAAGCCTCTTGGTTCCCTGTTCGTCAAGGGATACCTCAAGCACCCCGTCTCTTTTGAACGGCAGGCCCTTTTGTTTTGCATATGTTTGCCACATCTCAAATCCAAGTGCTGCTGCCTTTGCAAAGAGCCTCTTTTTTGCAGGATCGTACAGAAACGGCGCGTGAACCTTGCCTGTGTTTCTTCGGCTTGTGTGAAATGCAACCTCTGGGGCCTGCTCTAGGACAAGAATTTTTTTCTCTGTTGCCTGTGACAAAAAATATGCAAGCGAGGTTCCAAGTATTCCTGCGCCAATTATTGTAATGTCAGACTTCAACTATACCATGACATGAGTCTGGCATTCAATAGGTGTTTTGGTTCACGTCATCGTAGAAAGTCATAGATGTATACAGTTTATTCCATTGACCTTTGCAAAGTCTTCATCAAATGTTGCAATGTTATCTATTCCACGATATCTCATTACTGCCATAGTAGTACAATCTGTAAAACCAAGTCTTGTTCCTTTTTGCGACTGGAATACCTTCCATGCTTCAAAAAAGACATCTTACTGGCAAATAGTTATTGGTTTATGTAATAACTTTTTGATATTTCCAGATTTTCATTGGTTCTTGAATACTAGATGACATACTCCCAACCCTAAAGGGGTAGAGCTTTCTTGCTTTGACACTGTAAAAACTAGGTAAAAATTTGTTTATTTTAATTTTTTATATCATCATGTCTCTTTGAAACACGAACACTTTTTTGATTTGTGATTAAAGCAACCGATTAGCTTGTGGTCATTACATCCGCAGATGATACATTTTTTATTCACACATGCAATATCTTGCAATTTTATTTTAAGACTTGCGGTACAGTATCCGAAAAATTAATCTTGGTGTACTTGTATCATGGATATAGTTGAAGACTGTATTACTTGCCATACTGGGACTTGGTGCATTGTGCATGACATCTTTTAGCCCTGCATGGGCGGCATTTGACCCAGGCGGTAACTATTACTGCAACTCTGTCAACTTGCCACTTGAGCAGGCAATCTACAAGTCTTCTGTTGCAAGGGTAAACGACGACCTAAATTCATATCTCTCGCTTGACCCAAGCGCGACAGACCAGGAACTTCACAACTATCTCATATCAAATCCTGATGTCGAACAACCCTTTTCCATAATGGAGCAGTCAAAGGCATGCCTGCAGTCAAATGGAATAAGCCCAAGCTCGGTTGCAGCTCCAAGCTCGCTTTTGCTTGAGGTATTTGCAGCTCCAGAGTTTGGCATTGTATCAGGATTTATCTTTGCTGTAACATTTGCAAGCGTTGTCATACTTTCTAACAAAATAAACAGATCAGCTCTGAATCAATTCTAGATGTACTTGTTAAACAGTGCAATATATTATTGTCAGATATGATATAGTAAAATTATTTTTTATGGTGCTGCGTGGCCCCATCCTCTAGCTTCTAATGCTGACATGGTATTTTGCGTCACGCATGCGGGCCTAGAGTCAATGTTGTTTAACACAAGATACAATCCTGGTGCGCACTTTACATTTTGCGGTTGGGCACCTGCCACTATCTGTGTTTTTGGAGACGGCAGACTTGTAGTTGTAGACGGTGTAACAGTGCTGTTTGCATTCGTGTATGGGGCGGTGGTTGTCGTGCCACTTGAATTTGTCATGGTACCATTTGCGGTCTTGGTAGCTGTCATATTTGTCATAGTTTGACTAGATATTGTAGTGTTGTTTGCATTCTTTGTAGCAGTAACATTTGTTGCTATGTTTACTTGTGTTGCAACGGAAGAGCCTGTGTTGTTTGTACCAGATGCTGGCTTGCTGCCATTAGTTTGTATCACAGGCATTGGTGTCTCTCCTGGCGCACATATATGATTGCCACAGATAGCAGCACATGGATAAGATGCCGAGCACGGTGTGCCTCCTCCTGCGCCTGCCGTGCCAGCACCCACCGATTGGGCCGATGCTTGTATGCCATATCCGAGGGTCGAGCTTGCAAGTATGATAGTTATGATAATCGGAATTAGTTTCATGGTTTTCGGTATACAGATCGGTAAGATAAAGATTAGGCCAGTTTAGTTGTTTTATCACAAGTTAGAAAAATTATTGCAAAATAGTGCATACTTTGCTGGCAAGCTGGAAGATGTAAACCACATCTAGAATTTAGAAAACAAAAGGAAACTGTAGGACAAAAGCATAAGCAAGGGTACTGGCTGATGTATAAGCGACCAGAGCCTACAGTTTCCTACGGTATGATTTGCAAAATTAGATTAATACACTTGTGATACCTTGTTCACAAACTTTGTTCTTTAACAAAGTATCACAATTATTTTATTACATCATACTTATTTTGAAAGATTCCCCAGAGACAAGCGCGATAGGCTTTATACTAAAATGAATTTTTGGTTATTTGATTGAACTCTAATAGGATAATACTGGTATCAGTCTTTGTTGCAGCGGTATACGCAGTAATCATATCTCTGTCTGACACCAGGATACTTTTATCAAAGTTTGCCTCTGCAAATCTGCAATATCTTTTGGTTGCATTGGGATTTTTTTCTTTGGGGTATTTTGTGAGATTCTTCAGATGGCGCGCAATGCTTGTGTTTATGGGGATAAGGATTCCAGTCTTGAGAAACATCATAATTTACTATACAGGCTATGCCTTTACACTGACTCCTGCAAAGGTGGGGGAAGGTATACGGTCAAAACACCTAAAGGACGAGTTTGAAATTTCGATTGCAAAATCGCTTCCCACGGTTTTGGCCGAGAGATACTATGACGTCATTGGAGTTCTTGCAATAATTTTCATCACTGCTGGGCTGACAGAGACTGGGAGCTTTATGATATATGTCGGCATCATGCTTTTGATATTTTTTTACTTTGCAGTGAGAAAAAAGATTGCCTTGAAGATGCTCTCACCCTTGAATAAAGTCAAGAGGCTTCAGACAGTACAACACAAAATAATAGAGGCAGTGGATGTTCTTGAGACCCTGTTAAAACCGAGGATATTTTTGCAGTGCACTTGCCTTACCATTGTAGCGTGGGCACTGGAGGCTGCTGGCGCCTCTTTTGTCTTTAAGAGCTTTCATCTGA
The DNA here is from genome assembly GCA_050749105.1 of Nitrosotalea sp. Lineage (GTDB taxonomy): Archaea > Thermoproteota > Nitrososphaeria > Nitrososphaerales > Nitrosopumilaceae > Nitrosotalea. The sequence goes on from JBOGQT010000010.1 coordinate 3,876, forward strand.
ATTTAGGTCTGCTAAGGGGCGCATTTGATTATGTAACGACATCATTTGCAGGCGGGGTTACGCTCTTGCCTGGAGGCGTGGGAGGAACAGAAGCAAGCCTGTTTGGTCTCTTGCTTTTGCAGGGACACACATACAATGATGTGGTCGGTTCTGTTCTCATGATACGATTCTTTGCGTTGTGGTATACAATCATGATAGGAATTGTGTTTACAGCAATCTACAAGATGAGCAGAAAAAAGATAGCATAACATTAGATTCTTTTTTGCCACATCTCCCTGATGTACAGATCAAGCCCTGATTTTATATCAAGAGGCTTTTCCTTGAGCATTTTGTTTGCCTTGGATGTATCAAGTGAGAATTTATCAACTACTTGAGAAATTCTTCTTTTGTCATACTTGACTGACCTATTATAGACAATAGAGTACCTGGATCTATCTCCTTGTGGTTTGGAACAACGACAATAATTTTCTTGTCGTTTACAAACTTGACCATTACTATATGACTTCCCTTCTGTCTAGAATAATGAAAACCTGCTTTGGACAGAATTTTTATGACATCCTTTGCAGAAAGCACTGGCAGTTTTTGCAAGTAGATCTTATGTGTTTATGGTAGTTAAAATTGGATATCGGCTCTTAACCACCTTTGAGTTTTTAGCTTCTTCAAGATAGAGCTGTATGGCTTCTTTTATGTTCTTTTTTGCCTCCCTTACAGTTTTGCCTTGGCTTGCTATACCTAGCTCTTGGCAGTATGATACATAGGCAACCTCGCCCTTGGTTATTACAATTGTAAACTTTGTCAAGTAGTTATCTTATTCTTCTTTTGTTTAATAACACTTCCTCAGGCTTTTGCCTTTAGCTGTTTTGCGTACAGATCAAGCCCTGATTTTATATCAAGAGGCTTTTCCTTGAGCATTTTGTTTGCCTTGGATGCATCAAGCGAGGAATCTTGCGGCCTCTTTGCAGTCCAGTTTGTCATCTCGGATATTTTTACTGGTCTTAGAAGCGTTGTATCAAGTGAGAGTTTTTCTGATATCATCTTGGCCATCTCATATCTTGACACTCTTGTGGCTCCCGAGAGATGGATTATTCCTGCAATCTGCCTTGTTCCAAGTTCGATTAGCATCCTTGAAAGATTTGGAAGGTATGTCGGGCAGATATACTGGTCTTTGGGCGACTGGAACTCTATTCTTGCCTGTAGTGACTCAATGACAAAGGAGAGAAAGTTCTTTCTTGTCGGGTGTGTTCCATATGGTATGCTTGTCCTTGCTATACACCACTTGGGCGCCAAATCCTGCACTGTCAGTTCTCCTTGAAGTTTTGTCTTTCCGTAATGGTTTATCGGGTTTGGAGTGTCGGATTCTTTTTTGTTTCCATTTTTTCCGTCAAAAATATAATCAGTTGATATGTAGACAAGAAATGCCTTAATCTTTGCAGCTTGCCTTGATATATTTTCTGTAGCCTTGACATTTATCTTGGATGCAAGCTCTTGTTCTTTCTCGCAGAGGTCAACGTCTGCCATTGCTGCACAGTGAAATATTGCGTCAGGCTTGATACTCTGTATGGTTTTTTCTATATCGCCATTTCGTGTAATGTCCATCTGTGTCGGTATGCCAAAGTCTGGCCTTGTCTTGTGGTAGCACGAATATACTTGGCTTGATTCTGAGAGATCCTTTACTAGCTGCCTTCCTACAAAGCCTGCAGAACCCGTGACAAGGAATTTCATCTTATATTATAATTATACATGCAAGTTTAATTTGGTATCTACAAATTTGTGCTCCAAGGCACCTCTGAGCTCTGCAATTATTGTATCAAGACACTCTTGTGTGTTTTTTTATATCATATCATACCGGTTTGATTGGCAAGATTAGAACTTGTTTATAACCACATAGTAGATCATTATATCCTGTTGTTCAAATCTAATCTTTAGTTTCTTCTTTAATTTGTGAAAAAATTCAATATTTTCTCTTGTTTTTTTGCAAACAACCCAATAGGTTTTATTTTCATCGCTAATCCGTTTTTTTGTATTGGGGTCTACCCAGCCACCAAGCAGGGGGGTGTTATCTATGGTACAGCCTCCAAATTTATCCATAATATCGTTAAAGGTTTCTAAATATATGCCACCTTCTATTTTCTTGCGTCTTCCGGTCTTGCCTTTGTTATGATAAAGAGGAAGTAGAATTTCTACCTTAAGATAGGACACACGCCGTCTACTCGATTGTCTTGTACTTTATGTTCTTACTTTCCAGCAGCTTGCAATCAGTTTTTTGTATGACAATGGTATTTTTTCCAATACCGCTAAATTGTGCCTTGGAGTGGACAAGTTCGTAAAATGCCCTGGCCTGTTCGGCTTTATTGTCAAAACTTATGATGCAAGTTTTGCGAACCGGCGTCATCTTTGACATGATTTGATAAAGGCTGCAAGTCTCTAAAAAAGATTATCCAGTAGGCCAAAGCATGAGCAGATGCCCGCGTATTGCAAACGTCGTCATTAATGTACATCATCCTTGGAGTCTTGTGGCGTGCTCTTTTCCGTATCTCAAGTTACCTTGATTTTAATATCTTCAGCATTTCATCCACTGTTACAGTCTTAATCTTTTCAAAGTTTTTGAGATGTGTGATATCCTTATCTCCTGAAACTATATAGTCTACATTTCCATCATGAGCAGTGTTGATAATGATGTTGTCATCTGGGTCGTTACTTATGACCTCAAAACTTGATGTGACATGAACGCTCTCTCCTGTTTCCATTAATGCAGAAACAGTGCGAATGACATCTCCCCTAGTCATTTGGAATTTTGGTCTCTGGATGACTCGTAATAATTCATCCAAAATTTCTCTTGATGTTATGATTTGATATTTTCCGTCAATTCCCATTTGGAATAGCTTTCTTGGCTTTCCAGTACTGATTATTGCACTTACTAAAACATTGGTGTCAAGGACTACCCTAAGCATTGGATCAATGCCTTGCTTTCTTGTGTTTTGTCTTTCTATATGCCTTGATCTCTGCTGCTATGTCATTTTCGTCCAGTTTTAGGCCCTTCTTGTCCATGCTCTGGAAAATGCTATTCCATTCTTTTTTAATGTCAGGCATGTCTAGTTTTCTCATTACAATGTTATTGTCTATGACAAAGACGGCAAATCTTGTCTTGGGTTTTATCCC
>JBOGQT010000011.1:0-35424 GCA_050749105.1 Nitrosotalea sp.
CCACCTACATCATAATCGCTAAAGATGCCAGAATTTGGGCTAATTTCACACAATGTAATAGGGATAGATGGTCCACTTATTGATTTGGTACGCAAAAGTCCCTTATTATCAGCAAACAGTGTTTGAATTCCATTACTTTGTAATTTTGCAACAATTACTCCTTGTGGATCTACGTTTTGTGTTACTGCACCATTATGATTAAACATGAAGGTAGTCAGATTACCGATAAGATTCTGCATTGCCAACGTACCATCGGCATCAGGTTTTCCATTGCTGTCAAAGGCCATGTAATACAATGTGTTGTTAGTAGGTGAGGTTCCCCATGTCCAAGAGTTATCTGAGGTAGGATCAATATTGAGTTGCGGATCAAGCAAATCTCCCTGAACTTGAGAACCAGGAGGAAAACCCGTTCTGTCAGCAAAGACACGAATCAAATTGGATGGAATTCTATCAAAAACCAAATTAACGATTTGATCGCCTCCTGCCTTTTGATAATCAACGGTTACTGGCGTTGGGAAAGCAGAGAAATCATATAGTTGAATTATTGGCCAAACATTTTCATAAATAGTATTTGCCGCAAATCCATTTTCATTAGTGTTAAGAGTTTCATTTTCTCGTATCACATGTTCCATCTGAGTTGTGGCAAGTATTCCTTGTGTGTTTGTACATGAAGGAAGATTGAATGTGTTGATTTTAGTGCCGCCATTATTGGTGTCATTAATTGAATCAAATCCCCCTCTGGCAATTGTAAATCCAACAGTTTCGGAGTAATCCACACCAGTTTTAGGAGAAAACAGACTCTGGGCGCTACAGAAACCTCCAAAGTTTAGACCTTTACCAGTAAGTACCGCTGTGTTAGCCGCAGATATTGCTTGATTTCTGTCAGCAAAGTACCCATACCAATTACCATCAGTGCCTTGTGCCATTCTCAATATTTTACCATTAACAGTCACAATAGGTTCACCATATGACTGATCTAATCTTTGGATATCAGGATCAGATACAATCACTTCTATTACCATAGGTCCTGCAAAGTAATTTTTGAACAATGGGTTTTCTGCAGAAACATATAGGTTTGGATTTGATGACGTGTGTTGAATTGGTTCGTACTTTGGGAGTAATCCTTCCATTGCCTTTGCTGGTTTTACAGTAGTTGATAATGGCAACATAAAACTAGACATAATTATCAACATAAACAAGAAGGATATTCGCCACGCATTCAATGTTATATTCAATTAATTCCCCGGACAAAAACACGCATTTAATCTTATGTAAAATAAAATTTATCTTGTAACATATTTTTTCTTTTTGAGTAGGAGTTACGCTCCACCCATCGTGACTATGAGATCAGTAACAAAGCCAGCACAGACACCCACAAATATACCAATCATTATAACGTTGTTTGTGGTCTGTTTTCTTCCCGAATTATACATCAACATTGAGACATAAATCAACGCGCCGCCTGCAATGGACAAAAATAGTATATACGCAACATTTGAGAACACCAAGCTTCCAAGTACCGTACCAAGAAAAGTAGGTCCTCCCCCAATAAGACCTGCCAATACTAAAAATCTAGCAGTTGGTTTCTTCAGGACTCCTGTCAATGGTCCAGCTATTCCGAATCCTTCGGTAGTATTATGAGCTCCAAATCCAATTATCAATAGTATTGCTAGACCTATCTCACCTGCCACATATGACTGCCCTATTGCCAATCCTTCACTAAAATTGTGAGCACCAATTCCTACTGCTATCATCATTGCTAATCGGTATGCGTTTGTATCGTTGAATGCCTGACGAAGATGATCGTCTCCCTTTTGTATACTTTCAAGTGAGAGTATTTGCGGAACATTTTTTGTCATAGTTTTGTGTTCAAACAACGTAAGCCCAAGTAATCCAATTGCTATCCCTCCAAAAAGCGCTACAAGATCAATTATTGCGTCACCAGTGGAGGTCTTGCCCGCTAGTGCACTTGTTGTTGCATCAGAGGCAGTCTCATAACCATGACTAAACACATCAATTATGAGAAACACCAATATTCCAAGTGCAACAGCGTTGAGAAATCCCTTCTTTTTTGTACTCAGATTTTTCATCACAGCCAGTGGAAGGCCCAAGAAAATTGTAAACCCGGCTATAGCCCCCAATATGATTAGCTGCCAGTAATCCATTTTGTAACATAGGGTAAGCTAACTTTATTTAAGTTACGAATCTATTCCAAACTCTTAGAATACCTCATTTGGTTTAAATAGTTAGGCTCACCTAATTCAAAAAATATTGAAAAAAATTTCGTTTTCACAATTGAAAAAATATGACATAAACCAGAAAGTTTTGGAAGCCTTGGCTGATGCGCAGTCTAGAACAATACTGTTTTCAATTGTAAAGGATGGAAAAACCGCAATAGAGTTGTCTGAAAAATATCGTATTCCACTAAGCTCAGTATACAAAAAAATTACAGATTTGGAGGAGATAGCTCTTGTCAAAGTTGAAAAATGGGAATTATCAGACAGTGGTAAGAGATTCAAAGTTTACAAAAGTCGAATTAGTAAAGCAGAAATCAGTATAAAAAAACCAGAACCGACAATAGACCTGACTCCAAATCAATACACATAGTGTTTTTTGCGTCACACGAATAACATGGCATCACACGATTCTAAGATGAGAGCGCGTCTGCATTAGACTGACCCAAACATGCCAGAAATCAAAACAACATTGGATAGATTTTGACAAATCCTAATATTGGTATAAAAATCCAGCAACAACATGAAAAAATACTATATTGTCATCCCAGTAATAGTTGCAATCATATCTGTATCAGCATACCTATTTTATCCACATCAAAATGATTCTACGACTTTGTCAGCGCAGTCATTAATTGAAAATGGATCCCCCATGTTAGGAGATCCTAATGCAAAGATCACGATTGTAGAGTGGGGCGATTATCAGTGTACGTATTGTCATCTGTTTCACCAAAATACCAAAGATCAGTTAATTCAAGAATATGTTGACACAGGAAAGGTCAATTTTGTCTTTCGTGATTTTCCGTTAAATGGTCCTGATTCTGTGTTTGCCGCAGAAGCTGCATACTGTGCAGATGATCAGGGCAAGTATTGGCAATATCACGATGAGTTGTACAATAATTGGGGCGGGGAGAGAACCGGTTGGGTTAACCAAACAGCACTTGATCAGTTTGCAACTAATGTTGGGCTTGATTTAGACCAGTTTGATAAATGTCTGAACGACAAAAAATACGAAAATAAGGTATTAGACAACCAAAAATTTGGCCAAGAGATTGGTATTGATTCTACTCCATCATTTATTATAATAAATGATAAAACTGCAACCAAAGTAGTTGGAGCACAGCCATTTTCTGTTTTCAAGCAGGTGCTTGACAACATCTAATCTAACCTAGGAAATAAATATGGTCAAGCCAAAAATTGAAAAACAAGATTCTGTAAAATTATATAGATTACGAAAGATGTTGGAAGATTTATCTGACAAGAGCGGGCATGGGACAGAATTAATTTCGCTTTACGTTCCTCCAAAAAAAGCCTTGCACGAAGTCTCAAACGGATTAAGAGAAGAACAAGGAACTGCTGACAACATCAAGTCAGATCTTACTCGGACTCATGTAGTTGATGCATTATCAAGGGTAATGCAACGTTTGAAGCTATACAAAAAAACTCCAGATAATGGTCTGGTGATGTTTTGTGGTGCACTCCCTCCAGAAGGAGGAGGACCAATTGGCAGCGAAGTGATCAGATTGTACGAAATAGAGCCGCCAAAGGAACTACAGACGTTTCTTTATCGATGCGATGATCATTTTCATGTGGATATTCTAAAAGACATGCTCAAAGAAGATAACATGATAGGATTTCTTGCAATTGATGCAAAGGATGCAGGATGGGGACTTTTACGTGGAGACAGACTGGATGTCCTGTCTGAAACATCCTCTGGTGTAGCTGGCAAACACAGACAGGGTGGTCAGTCTGCGCGAAGATTTGAAAGATTGAGAGAGATGGAGCTCAACGACTACTATAACAGAATTGCACATACAACAAAAGAATATTTCATCGATATTTATCCAATAAAGGGCCTCATTATTTCAGGGCCTGGACCAACCAAAGAGAATTTCATAAGAGAAGAGTATTTGGAATATAGGCTCCAAGGTATGATAATAGCAACCCTAGATAGTTCCTATGCAGGAGCTGAGGGTGTCAGAGAGGCGTTTTCAAGGGCACAGGAAGTCCTTACAGATTTTAGAATGGTAGAAGAAAAAAGACTTGTAGAGAAGTTATTCCATGATATTCATCATGCCAAAGGTCTTGCCACTTATGGTTTAAATGAAATAATAGATCTTCTCAAAAGAAATGTCGTTGATACTATATTAGTAACCGATGACACTAACCTGCGCAAGATCGATATAACCTGCAAGAGATGCCAAAATATCCAGTCAGAGATACTGGAGAGACCAAAAGTCATTGCCAGAATACAGGAGCTAATCAGCAAACCATGCCCCAATTGCAAAAGCATGGATTTGGAATCATCAGAAAAAGAGATTGTAGATTATCTGGCTTTGCTCGCTGGCGAGACAGGGGCAAAAGTGGAAGTAATATCGGGCACCACAGAACATGGGACAATGTTATCAAGTATAGGAAAGATTGGTGCATTTTTAAGATACAATCCAAATCAATAATACATGAGTTATAAAATTAGGTAGCTCTAAATAATTTACATTTTCAATTCTGAACATGGAACATGTAACTCCAGAAGAATTTGATTCCAAGGTATTAGCCAATGACAAGAAGACGCTTGTTCTCTTTTATGCCAGCTGGTGTCCATACTGTACAAATTTCAAACCTTCTTTTGAAGATGCCAACGTAAACAATGCCAGAAAGATTGCAGCATTAGTTGATGAAGACGAGAATCCTCTTTGGGATAGATTTGATATCCAATCTGTTCCTACAATGATTGTATTTGAAAAAGGAAAGATAATTTCTAGAAAAGACGCAAAAAAACACGTGGGTCTAACTAAAGCAGACATGGAATCAATAATAAAGGAATTAGCTTGATTTGATAAAATTTTTAATTTTATGAGATAATTTTTTCAGTTCTTCATCATTTGCTATCATTCTCCGTTTCCACGGGTTGCCCATTTTTTCATATCTTGGGATAATATGCACGTGAACATGTGGGATTATTTGGTTAGCCGCTTTTCCGTTATTTTGACCAATGTTAAACCCATCTGCCCCTGTGGCTTGCAGTATAGCTCTTGCCACCAGTGGAACTTTTGCAAATAACGATGATACACTTTCTGTAGACATGTCAATTATTTTTTCATGGTGCTCTCGTGGAATTACAAGTGAATGACCCAATTGTATTGGATACTTGTCCATTATGGCAATGTGAGTTTTGTCTTCATAAATTAGATGTGCATCTTTCTTGCCAGCAACTATGTCACAAAAGATACATGCCATGAGATTTCTCCGTTTCTCCATTTTATTTATAGTATGGGTCATACTTGACTAGATTTTATAAAGTCAAAGATATGACTCTGTCTTTTGGTTTCCTAATTTTTATGATTTCATTGTTGGCATACATGTAAGAAAAGTAAGATTGTTTTGCATATGCAGTCCATTTTACAAACAACCAAGATTTGGACTCATTTACATAATTTGAATATAAATTACATATCAAAGCCAAATAAGCTGTATGTTATGGAAAACGCTTATGTATGCGAGAAATCCACCATCGGCAATGCACAAGCGAATTGTTAAAACTTTAGGCGCAATAGTAGTTGCGTTAGTTCTAACGCTTGTGGGAGCCAATTCATCCGTTTATGCACTATCAGGTCATGGCGCATCTTATGCACCGTCATTTGGTAGCACATCTACTGGTTCTGCACTTGGTAGTTCTGCAATCACATATAGCGATGGGCTGACCATCAATGAGAACACATATGACATATCCAAGTATGTGCAAACAATACCCACCGATACGCTTTACGTGGGTTCACCTGCCACTATAACAGTCAAATTATGGGAATATGGCGGCACATATCAAATTCAGGGTCTAGCAATGTTTCTCAATGTACGAGGCTACAATCCAAGCACAGCAAGTAGCGATACATGGGTACAATATTCAAAGACAAGCGGTGTTACTGTACATGATCCTAACAAAATGCTAGGTACAGTCACGGCTGACGTCAAATATGACCAGAAATTCATGTATGTGACTTTCCACATGACACCAAGCAAACCAATGAGCACGTCATGGATGATATTAACCGCATGGGATAGCCAATTATCAGTTGGTACCGCAAAGATAAACAACGCGATAAACTTCTCATACATACCATTTGCGTACAGCTAAGTGTTCAACTCCCCAAGTTTCATAATTTTTTTGACCTCAATCATATCCTGGTCTAATCATCTGTAAACAATTATTCCTCGACTTGGAAGATATAGTTAATTAGGGTAGAATTTTGACGTTGATCGTCAAATGGGTAAAAAAGAGAGAGAGGTACGCGAGCAGGAACGTGAGACCTTTTACGAAAAACGCCAAAAACAGCAGTTCAAGTACAAGGCAATTGGAATTGGTGTGCTAGCTGGCGTAATCGCAGTCATGGCAGTTTCAAGTTATAATTTCTATCAATTATCAACACAGGTGGTTCCGCAAGGCATGCCTCCAGGGGCAGGTACACTTGGCGGCGTAAACATACATGCTGGAACATTAACCATGATTTATGGCCAACAGTTCAATTATTCCTCTCCAGCATACCAAGTAAAAAGCAGATATATTGACTTTGAAAAGAATGACGGAAATACCATCCACATGCATGCCGCCAATGTAACTCTTGGTTTCTTGTTTAATTCAATAAACGTAGGATTAACCGACAAGTGTTTTACATTTCCTGACAACCGTAGCTTTTGTACAAACGACAAATACAGTCTCAAGTTCTTCATAAACCACCATCAGGTCCAAGACATTAGCAATTACGTAATAAGCAACAATGATAGGATTTTGATATCTTATGGTAACGAGAACTCTACTCAGATAGCAGTGCAGTTGTCAAAACTAGATTCACTTGTCCTGACACCTTAAGGCTCATTTAGAACATCCTTTGTTGTCTTGAATTCCTCAATGGTTATCTCGCCTTTAGCCAATCTATCTTTCAGGATTGTCAGTGCGTCATCTTCTTTGTTCCTTGTGTCATCACGTACTGTGATATTGGATTTACCTCCACCTTTGGGTCTCTTTCTTCGCTGATATAGTATGAATCCAACCATTCCAGCACCACAAACAGCCATTAATGGATAAAGAACACTTTCAGTGTCATATCCAGTTGTAGAACGAACCAGAGATTGTGATGCAGATAGTGTAGTTTTTGACATACTCATTGTGTCATTTATGCTTAGATTTTCGTACAATGCAGACTTGTAATATTGATTAGATGTTTGCAGAGATTCGCTACTTTCAGTTTTATTTTGAGAAGATGTGATGCTGTTTTGTAGTCCCTGTGTTTGATGAGCTACTGGAGAACCGTCTGGAGAAAAATCAAAAAATATTGTCTTGCCATCAGATTCGCTGTTGACAAATGCTGTTGCGCTATATGTTCCCTTGAGGTTGAATTGACTTTGGTCATCAGTATTGATAGTTATTTGAAATGCACCATCTGATCCAGAAGTTACTCCCGTCATCAAGACCAATTTACCATTAGGATCTTGAATCATCAGATTTACGAGTTTTTGAGAGTCTGTTTTATCAACTGTTCCTGTAAAGTACACATTCATATCAATAGCATATAGTGACCTGTCAGTCTGCAGCAAAGTCACTTCAGCATATGCTGGAATCACGGCCAAGAAAAACAGGCACAAGGCCAATAATGGCATAGCATATCTCAACATGTTATTATTTCAATGGTAAAAAATTATTAAAAATGCGTAGAATTGCCAAGAAGTGTTAATTAAATGAGAAATAGTTGACTAACTTGCCCTGCCAAAGTAAAGAATGCTGTTGTAGACAGGTTCTAGGCAGTTTGTTCATCTCAGTAAAGCTACAGATTTATTGACTTTGTAGATATATTTCCAAAGTAGGTATGTATTGCATTATTTCAGTTCCAACAATTGCATTCTTAGATACTAAGAGATATTAGAAATGATACGCAAGTTTAGCTCAACAAGCCCACGTAAACCTAAGGTCTTGATACTTGGTGGAGGCTTTGCAGGAAGTAATGTTTTACGAGAGATACAAAACCGACTGGGCACTAATGCTGAAATAACTCTGATAAGTCAAGCCAACTTTTTTCTCTTTACCCCGATGCTTCCAGAGATTTCATCAGGAATGCTTCATCCCAGCGACATCTCAACTCCAATCAGGACTTTTTGCAAGACAGCAAACTTTTGTCATGCAAAAGTTCTTTCCATAGATCTTGAACACAAGGAAGTCACGGTAATTAGAATATTTGACCAAAAGGAGACTACGTTTGAATATGATTATCTCATTCTTGCAATGGGAAGCAAGGATAACTTTTTTGGAAATGTAAACATTGAGGAATTTGCTTTTACAATCAAGACTCTAGAAGATGCAATAGCCATTAGAAATCACATAATAAGCGTACTTGAGTGTGCTGACCAAGAAAAAGACAAGATACTCCAAGAACAACTTCTCAGATTTGTTGTAGTTGGAGGAGGATTTGCAGGAGTTGAGATTGCGACAGAGATGAATCATTTTTTGCTTGACTCGGCAAAAAACTTTTACAAAAATATCGATTCTGAAAAAATACGTGTTATAATAGTTTCAGCAAGAAACGGAATTTTGCCTGAAGTTGGAGAAGAGCTTGGCAATTTTGCACTGGATTATGTACGAAGGTCTGGAATCGAGGTCATGACAAATACAAAAGCAGTAGATGCTGGAGAAGACCATGTTTTACTCAGTGACAATACCATAATCCCATGTGCAACTCTAGTATGGGCAGGTGGAGTCGCAGTAGATCCTCTAATAACTTCACTCAAATGTGAACATGGAGCATCAGGTCGCGTGGTAGTTGACCAATATCTGCGACTCAAAGATTATCCAAACATATTTGCTCTTGGAGATTGTGCCCACTTGTCTGACCCTAATAATGGCGCAGTTTATCCAACAACAGCTCAGATTGCCATAAGACAGGCAATAGCAGTATCAGAAAATTTAGCTGCAGAGATAAACGGCCAGGAGAATTCAATGAAGACATTTGATTACCGGAACAAAGGTGTCATGGCCACGATTGGAAAACGTATGGGCGTTGCACTTATCAATGGAAGAAAAGTGTATGGATTTCAGGCATGGCTCTTGTGGCGATGCTTCTATTGGGTAAACCTTCCTACAAATGAAAAGAAGGTAAAAGTTGCCTTTGACTGGTTACTACATTCAATATTCCGAGCAGACATTATGACAGTTGGATTCATCAAGAAAAAAACGCTAACAAGACTTGAGACCCCAATTTATTCAATTCTAGAAAGAAGTCAAGACGAGTCCTCCGAAAGTTTGTCTTACCTATAAAATACAGGTAGTCATTTTCCCACAAAGACTTGAGATGAACATTAGAAACATCTAAACATCATCTGACTAGAAATGAAAGTACAAAATGCACGACTTGTTTGAAAGAATCAGATTGGCAAATAGAACAGGGTTTGCACCTAGAACTTTAATCCTTTCAACATTGTGTGCTGTTTGCATTCTGCTTGTTTGTCACATTCCTTTACATGCAGAAGCACAATCTAGCCAAGGTGTGACTATATCATCAGATGCAACTGGTACGCCAATTCAATTTAACAAACAAGTCTTCTCATGGACAGATCGTGTCAATATTACCATATATGCACCAGACTTCAATTCCGATCCTAACTTAATTGATACAATTGGTGAAACATCAGATGACAAAGTTACAGTGTGCACAACCGGACATTGTATACCATACAAGCTATCAGAAACAGGAGTCAATACGGGAATTTTTTCTGGATATGTAGATCTTACTGGAGATCCCAGTCAGAAGGGATCAATAGGAGTGGATGGAAATGGCGAGAATCCAACAGGTATCATGTCAACATGTAATCCCACGTGTGGTCCCACAGGAGGCATGCTACCATCTACTGGAAATGATGGTATTTCAGTGTCTTTTGAATATTCACGTGATCAAACAATAACAGGTTCGGCGTTGATTCGTTGGCACACTGGAGAGATTCAATGGTTACAACCAAACTATCCATCAAATGGGCAAGGAATACTCCAGATTGTTGACCCTGACATGAGTTTGATTCCAGACACTGTAAACAAATTCGATACAAATGTTTGGTCAGATTCGGATTCAGGAGGCATCAAACTCACCATGACTGAAACAGATGCCGGCTCTGGTATATTCCAAGGCACCGTTGATTTCACTACACAGTATCCTTCTTCCGGGAACCGATTACATGTATCAGACGGGGACACCATCACAGGAGAATATATAGATAGAACATTGCCGCCACCAGCCTCCTCATCAGATCAAACACAGTTACTTTCAACTACTACAGTTGGTACAGTTCTACCACCACTGGAGAGAGTTCCTGCAAGTAACGCAAGGATAATTGATTCCACAGGCAAAGCACTTGATAAAATAATATCAGGTCAGCAGGTAGAGATAGTATCAGATGTTACAAACAAACTAAACAGAGATCAGTCATTTGCGTATCTTGTACAGATCCAAGACAATAATGGAATCACTCTTTCATTATCTTGGATAACAGGCTCGCTCTCGCCAAATCAAAATATGAGTCTAAGCCAATCATGGATACCAGAATCTTCAGGTACATACACAGCTCAGATATTTGTGTGGCAAGGAGTCACGTATCCTAATGCATTGTCAACTCCATTAACACTAAAAATTCCTGTATCATAATTCAAATCTGAGTTTTTATTTCTAAATGTGGATTATATCTAGACCAAATGGTTCTGAATACAAGAAACTGAAGCAAGTTTGTTCGAATTGAATATCATGTTATTGATTACGAGAAATGCCAGAAATAAAAAACATGGCACGGTTTACAATTTCCATATTTTTACGAGATACGGCGTTTTCATCAATTACAAAATGATGAAGTTGTATGGAGTCATATTCCAGATACAATATTGAAAAAGATGGCAAAGATTACGAAAATTTTATTGAAAAAAACCTTGATGTCATAATAGAGCGCTATCACAAGGCCGAACAAAAGTACAGGAGCTTGTATGACAATTCTCCAGACCTTTTACGCACGATAAATTCGAAAGGAATCATAATAGACTGTAATCAAACCTATGCAAATACACTAAACTACGCCAGAGAAGAAATCATTGGGGTATCAATATTTGAACACGTGGCAGAACAGAGCTTGGACTCATTGAGAGACGCGTTTAAGATGTGGAAGGCAAATGGCCGTGTTCATAGCAAAGAGATATGACTAAAAAGAAAAGATGGGAACATATTTCCAACATTACTTAGTGCAACCAATCTCTACGATACAGATGGAAATCTTGTTGGAAGTAATACTACCATCAGAGACATTTCTGAAATTCACAATGCACAAAAACGGCTGGAGGAACGTGAAAAGCACTTACAAGAACAATATGATCAACTCCGTACCGCAAATGAGATTTTGTTAGAAACAAAACAGAGGTATAGAACTCTTTATGAAAAATCTCCAGACCTTTTGCGTACAATTGATATCAATGGTATAATTGTAGACTGCAATCAGGTTTATGTCGATAGTTTGCGTTATTCAAAAAATGAAATTCTTGGAAAATCAATCCTTGCCCACACTGCAGACATAAGCATGAAGGAGATGCAAGATGCCCTAAAAAGTTGGAAAGACACAGGGATAACAAAAACTAGAGAGATATGGCTAAAAAGAAAAGATGGGAACATATTTCCAACATTACTTAGTGCGATCAACCTTCACGATAAAAACGACAAGATGATTGGACGTATTGTATCCTTGAGAGACATGACAGAGATGTATATCGCAAAAGAGGAAGTAGAGCAGCAAAAGGTAAAACGCATCAGTGATATTGGAATGCTTTCAGCACGTATTGCGCATGATCTCAAAAACCCATTATCAGTAATTAAAAATAGTATAGAACTGATGAAGATGAAGACACCTATAGATGATAAGACTAGAAGCGACTTTGAAAGGATAGACAGAGCAACTGTAAGAATCGCTCATCAGATAGAAGAGGTTTTAGAGTATGTCTGGCCAAAACCGTTAGATCTTAGAGACAATTCCTTACTTGATATCTTAGATACAGTCGTATCAAAGATTAATGTTCAACAGGTTGCCATAGATCCTCCCAAGACAGATATCAACATGATATGTGATGCAGCTAAATTGGAGATAGTTTTTTCAAATTTGATTTTAAATGCAATTCAAGCTATGAATGGCACAGGAAATATTCACATAAGGGCAAAAAATGAAGAAAAGAATGTGGTAATAGAAATAGAAGACACTGGTCATGGAATACCACAGGATCTGCTACCAAAAATATTTGAGCCGTTATTTACAACAAGACAGATAGGAACGGGCTTGGGGCTGGTAAGTTGTAAGAGCATCATTGAAAAACATGGGGGCACAATAAACATACAAACCCAGATAGACAATGGTACAACATTTATCATCAACCTGCCAAAAATTCACGCTAAAGAATCAAACCTTTAAAAGTGTAAAACGCTCTAGTTCAAAAATCAGAAATTTATTTTGAATTGATTCTTAAGAAGGCTAAAATTATACTGTCATTTAGAATCGGTGTTATCTAATGGAAATATCAAGCAGAAATGTAGTTGAGGGTACTTCAAGAGCTCCTCATCGAGCCATGTACAAAGCAATGGGGTTGACAGACGACGATCTTGGAAAACCGTTCATAGGAGTCTCGCATACAGGTAACGAGGCCACCCCGTGCAATATTCATCTTGGTAGATTATCTATTCATGCAAAGGCCGGAGTTCAGAAGGCAGGCGGAACTCCAAGAGAGTTTTCTACAATTGCAGTAAGCGACGGTATAGCAATGGGACATGAGGGCATGAAGTCTTCCTTGGTTAGCAGAGAGGTCATAGCAGATTCTATTGAATTAATGGTAAGAGCGCATCAATATGATGGTCTTGTAGGCATAGCAGGCTGTGACAAAAGTCTGCCAGGGTCTATGATGGCAATGGCACGACTGAACATACCATCTGTCTTTGTTTATGGAGGAACCATAATGCCAGGAATTTATGAAGGAAAACAAGTCACAGTCCAAGACGTATATGAAGCAGTGGGAGCATATGATGCAGGTCAGCTAACTCTTGAGGCACTCAAGAATTTAGAAAACGTAGCTTGTCCAAATGCTGGTTCTTGTGGAGGCATGTATACTGCAAATACCATGGCGTCAATCAGTGAGGCCATAGGACTTGCTTTACCTGGTAGTGCTTCACCGCCTGCAGAGGATCCTAGAAGAGAAAAATTTGTCTACGAGAGCGGCCAAGCTGTCATGAATTTACTTGAGACAGGAGTAAGACCAAAAGACATTTTGACTTATGAGTCATTTGAAAATGCAATAACTATTGCAAATGCCATAGGTGGTTCAACAAATGCAGTATTACATCTTTTAGCTTTATCTAGAGAGATTGGCGTAAATCTGACTCTTGAAGATTTTGAAAAAGTAAGAAAGAAAACCCCGCATATTGCAGACATGAGACCTGGTGGATTCTATGTTATGTTAGATCTTGATAAGATAGGTGGAATTCCATTGATAATGAAGAGTTTGCAGAAAAAAAATCTTTTACATGAAAATGCTTTGACAGTTACAGGTAAAACCATGAAGCAAAATTTGGATCTCATGCAAATTTCATTTAGTGAGAATCAAAAAGTTCTAAAGCCAATAGAATCTCCAATTCACAATGTAGGAACTTTGACCATACTCAGAGGTTCCCTTGCACCAGACGGTGCAGTTGTCAAAGTTGCCGGAATGCACATGACAGAATTTAGAGGCATGGCAGTTGTATTTGACAAAGAAGAAGATGCGTTTGACGCAATATCAAAACGTGAAATTAAAGAAAAAGATGTGGTTGTAATCAGATATGAAGGCCCAAAGGGCGGACCTGGTATGAGAGAAATGCTCGGGGTAACAGCAGCTCTTGTAGGTCAAAAACTAGGAGAAAAGGTAGCACTAGTAACAGATGGAAGATTTTCTGGTGCAACTAGAGGTTTAATGATAGGACATGTATCTCCAGAAGCTGCAGTAGGTGGAAATATAGCACTAGTAAAAAATGGTGACGAGATTAGAATCAACATAGAAAAAAATAGTATTGATATCATGATATCTGAAAGCGAACTTGCTGAGCGCAGAAACCAATGGAAACCAAGAAAACCAAATTATGAAAAAGGGGCATTGGCAAAGTTTGCCTCACTTGTTACCTCTGCATCAGAAGGCGCCATAACAAAACCAAAGTGGTAGAATCCTAGATTTTTACACTTTCAATAATCTTTTGGAAAATGGTATTGACAAAAAAATCGTAGTTGTTGTCCAATTTTCTTGGCAGTTACAGAAACCCCTTCATCTAGGCCTTTGTCGCATATGACACATATCGCCTCTTTTACTGTGGATTTTACTTGTGTTCTTTTCCTAGTAAAATATAGGTCTTGAAAGAGTAGAATATTCCCCTTGCTGGGTCGTGATGCCAATATTTGGGACATGTAATATAGATCGGTGCAATTGCATATAAAGGTACCGTACTATACCGTAATTTCTACAGCCAGAAAATGACTTAATTTTAAATATGGTCAGAAAGGATGACCTGCATGGGTGGCTACATTTGGGCATTCAAACCTTAAGATAATACCCCTAGACTATTCTGGCTCCCAATTTGAACTGTATAACAAGATCTCAAGAAATTATGATCATTCTTTCCTCTTCGAGTCGCTAACTGGACCTGAAGAATTAGCAGAGACTTCAATCATGGGATTTGACCCTTCAGTTGTGATAAAGGGATTTTCTGACAAAGTAACGCTTCATTATAAAACCGGTACAACTACCACCATTAAGACAAAAGATCCACTATCAGAAATCAAAAAGATGGTCTATCAAGTTACTGACCAGAAATATCGATATGTTGGAGGTGCGGTAGGCGTCATAAATTACGATGCCATTAGACTGTGGGAGAACATTCCAGATTCTCACAGTGAAAATGAATCTCCGTTAATGGAATTTGGAGTATATGATGACGGAATTCTCTACAATAACAAAGAAAAAAAGTTGTTCTATTTCTATTATGACACAAATAGGATACAACAGTTCTCTTATGGCGATACAGATTTCGGAGAGTTTTCTGCGTCAGAGATTAAAGAAAATCTGGATAGAAAATATTTTGAAGACATGGTAAACAAGGCAAAACAGTACATACATGATGGAGATATTTTCCAAGTTGTACTTTCAAGGAAATTTAATTTTAACGCTAATGGGGATCTTCTAAAGGTATACAAATCACTCAGACAAATCAATCCTTCACCATATCTATATCACATGAAATTAGGCAACAGAACCATGATAGGCTCTAGCCCAGAGATGTTGTTACGCATAACAGGAAATATTGTCGAAACTTTTCCAATAGCTGGAACCCGTCCAATTACAACTGATGAAAAAAAGAACGAGTTATTGAAAGAAGATATGCTACATGATGAAAAAGAACTGGCAGAGCACACCATGTTGGTAGACTTGGGACGCAATGATATCGGACGGGTCTGCAAATATGGTTCTGTACATGTCAAGGAACTAATGGGAGTAAAAAAATTCAGCCATGTACAGCACATGGTAACTCATGTTGTAGGTACACTGGACAAGAAATACGACATGTATGATGCCATAAAAGCTGTATTTCCAGCAGGAACTGTCTCAGGAGCGCCCAAGATTCGTGCCATGGAGATAATAGATGAACTAGAACCAGATACAAGAGGTCCTTATGCAGGAGCTGTAGGATATTTCTCTTTTAATGGATGCTGTGATTTTGCAATTGCCATTAGAACTATCTTCATGGATGGAATACAGGGATTCATTCAGACAGGGGCAGGAATTGTTTCGGATTCAGTACCTGAAAACGAATGGATGGAAACGCAACACAAGGCAAACGCCATGATATCAGCCCTGAAGGAGGCAACCAAATGAAATTTTTAATCATTGACAATTATGACTCTTTTGTATACAACATAGCCCAGATGCTAGGCGAGCTCGGAGTAGATTCTGATGTAATCAGAAATGACAAAATAACATTAGATGAAATTACAAAAAGAAACTATGATGCAATAATTATTTCTCCCGGACCTGGAACACCTGAAGACGAAAAATACTTTGGAATTTGCACCAAAGTGATAAGAGAGATGGGCCCTACAAAACCAATTCTTGGGGTTTGTCTTGGCCATCAAGGAATAATTCATGCGTTTGGAGGCAAAGTGGTAAATGCTGGAAATGTCAGACACGGAAAAACTAGTCCTGTCGAACACTACAAATCTCCATTATTTGATGGGGTTCAAAATCCATTCAAAGCCACAAGATACCATTCCCTTGTAGGAGACAAGACAGTAATTCCAGACGAACTCAAAATAACTGCAGTTGCCCAAGATGACAGCGAAATAATGGCCGTGAGTCATAAAAAATATCTCATCGAGGGCGTTCAGTTCCATCCAGAATCTATCATGACTGGCGAAGGCAAAAAAATTCTTAGCAATTTCATAAAGTTGATTAAAAAATGATTGCCGAAAAGATAACAAAACTTGCACATGACAAGGATCTCAGCTATGATGAAATGAGTGATGCCATGAACGAGATACTAAATGGCAAAGACTCGACGCAAGAAATCATGGATTTTCTTAAAAACCTTACTACAAAGGGAGAGTCAGATAATGAGCTTTTGGCAATGCTTGACACTATGCAAGAGTATGCCATACACATAATTCCAAAATGCAGTGGAAAAATAATTGATGTTTGTGGCACTGGAGGAGATAAAATGCGCACGTTTAATGTCTCGACAACTGCAGCGTTTGTTATTGCCGCAGGCGGTGGAAACGTGGCAAAGCACGGAAACAGATCATCTTCAGGCATAACCGGCAGTGCAGACATATTCGAATATTTTGGCTATGACCTTAACATGGAACCAAGTAAAGTCAAAGATATAATTGAAAAATTCAACATTGGATTTATGTTTGCTCAGAAATTTCATCCCGCTATGAAAAATGTCGCAGAGGCAAGAAGGATGTTAGAAACGCGAACAGCGTTTAACCTACTTGGTCCCTTGAGCAATCCGGCCCAAGTTAAAAACCAGTTAATAGGGGTATTTTCATCCTCTTACTTGCAACGAGTCATAACGCTGCTAAAATCTCGCGGTGCAGAAAACATAATGACAGTAATTTCTTTGGATGGATTAGATGAATTATCAACAACATCAAAAAATCAGATTTGTCATTTAAAAGATGACCAAGTTCACAATTTTATCATAGAACCTGTCGAGCTCGGATTGGCAAGAGCCAGTCTTAGCGACATTCAAATATCAACCAAAGAGGAGGCAATAAGATCATTTGTTTCTGTTCTTGATGGCACTGGAAAAAAATCAATGATAGACATTGTGGCATTGAATGCGGCAGCAGGATTTATTGTTGGAGGCATCTCAGATAAATTCGATGATGCATTAGAGATTGCATTTGATGTCATACACAGTGGAAAATCATTTGAACTCTTTAGAAATTTTATTAAATATTGTGGCGATATCAGCAAAGTAGAGGAGTTGAAGAAAAATTGAGAGACATGTTAGACAAGCTTGCGGAAAACTCTCAAAAAGCAATCAATGATGGTGTTTACAATATAGAATACCACCTGGCAAAGTCTGACAAAAACATCATAAATGAAATTTGGAAAAACTCTCATGCGTCACTTATAACAGAGGTAAAGTTTTCGTCGCCGTCTCTTGGAGAGATACGACCAACTTCAGATCCTGTAGCAATTGCAAAATCAATGATAGAAGGAGGGGCCGTCGGGCTTTCGGTTTTGACCCAGCCATACCTTTTTGGAGGATCTCCTAAATTTTTTGCAGATATCAGAAGACAGATCACGGCACCAATGCTGATGAAAGACATCATCATAGACAAGGTGCAGATTGACGCTGCAGAAAAACTAGGTGCAGATGTAATTCTTTTGATCCAGTCAATCTTTGATAGAAAATTTGCAAAAGGGATTGACGAGTTCATAGATCATGCGCACAAAAAAAACCTTCTTGTTCTAATAGAGTCCCATACAAAAAAGGAGTTTCTTGACTCAGCCGCGACACAGGCAGATCTACTAGGAATAAACAATCGAAATCTAGATACCTTAGAAATAGATTTAATGACAACACAAGTGATTCTCAAAGATCAAAAAAAGGACAATAGGATAATAATTTCTGAAAGCGGAATAGAGTCGCCCCATGACATTATAACACTTACCCAACATGGCGCCAATGCCTTTCTTGTAGGTAGCAGCATAATGAAGAGTAAAGATATCAAGGGATTAGTTTCAAGTTTGGTGTTAGCGACATGAAATTAGATTATCCGAAAAATGGTAAATTTGGAGAATTTGGTGGCAGATTCATACCTGAAACTCTAGTGCCTGCAGTAGAAGAACTGGAGGAGGCATATCTAAAATTCAAAGACGATAAGAATTTCAGACAAGAATTAGATTACTATTTACGAGAATACGCTGGAAGGCCTACTCCTCTTTATTTTGCTAAAAATCTCACCGAGTTTGTTGGCGGTGCCAAGATCTACCTAAAGAGGGAAGACTTGTTGCACGGAGGCGCCCACAAGATAAACAATACTCTAGGACAGGGACTGTTAGCAAAGAGGATGAATAAGAAAAGAATCATTGCAGAGACAGGTGCTGGTCAACACGGAGTGGCAACAGCCATGGCATGTGCTGCCTTGGGATTACAGTCAGAAGTTTACATGGGATACAAGGACACTCAAAGACAAAAATTGAATGTTTTTAGAATGAAGCTTCTGGGTTCTGTTGTGCATCCAGTAAAAGAAGGAACACAAACTCTCAAGGATGCCATCAATGAAGCGATAAGAGACTGGATAACAAATGTAAATACCACATACTATCTCCTGGGATCTGCCGTAGGCCCACATCCATATCCAGTAATGGTTAGAGACTTTCAATCTGTGATAGGAGACGAGATATTATCACAGATGAAGAGTCTTGAAAAGAAATCTCCTGATTCTGTCATAGCTTGTGTCGGTGGAGGATCAAATGCGATTGGTACGTTTTATCCACTCATCGATGAAGACACAAGCATGTTTGGTATCGAAGCCGGGGGAGAAGGGATAAGAACTGATCATCATTCAGCAACACTGACTGCAGGTTCCAAAGGAATACTTCATGGCATGCTGACTTATCTTCTACAGGACAAAGACGGACAGATAAAAGACACACACAGTATAGCAGCTGGTTTAGACTATCCAGGGGTAGGACCAGAACACTCTCATCTCAAGGATTCAAAGAGAGTTACATATGATACTACAAGTGATAATGATGCAGTTCACGCCTTTCTAACGCTCTCAAAACATGAGGGAATCATACCAGCCCTAGAATCAGCACATGCAGTAGCATATGCAATGAAATTAGCAAAAAAGATGTCAAAGAGTGAAACAGTCGTAGTTACCTTGTCTGGACGTGGCGACAAGGATGTTGAAGTTGTAGAGAGATACATGAGTGAAAATGTCAAGAATTCAAGATAAATTCGCAGAGCTGAAAGCCAAGAAGCAAAAGGCGTTCATAGCATATGCAATGGCTGGCTATCCTAATGACAAGGGAACAATATCTACAGTACGTGGTCTAATAAAAGGCGGGGCAGACATTTTGGAACTTGGGTTGCCATTTTCAGATCCACTAGCAGACGGCCCGGTCATACAAAATGCAAGTTTTCATGCATTGCAAAATGGAATGAATCTTGATAGATTTGTAAACTTGGTAAAAAAAATTCGAAAGGAAAGTGACATACCCCTCATCTTAATGACATATGCAAATCTTTTGTATAGCAATGGGTATGACAAATTCATCTCTACCATAAAAAAGGCCGGAATTGATGGCATAATACTGCCAGACATGGCCGTTGAAGAAGCTCAACCGTATCTGGACGTTGTTCATAAAAATAACATGGATGCAATTTTCCTCATCTCTCCCAATACATCCAGAGAAAGGATAAAGATGGTTTCAGGCGTATCGTCTGGCTTTGTATATTTGGTTTCAGTATACGGCACAACTGGAGGGCAGCAACAATTCCAACAATATACATTTGATGCCATAAAGACTGCAAAGAAAACACTCGGTGGTAAAATACCTCTCGGGGTGGGTTTTGGAGTAAACAACGCAGCACAGGCAAAAATCATTTTACAAGCAGGTGCTGATGCAATAATTGTGGCTAGTGCATTTTTGCGATTAATTGACAAGATCCCACAATCAAAGATCCAATCCAAGATTGCCTTGCTTGCAAAAAGCCTGAAAAAAGCAACAATATCAGAATAAGAAATAAAAATCCCATCAATCCATCATAGATATGCAGACAGCAGTCAAGTATATTTTTGTGACAGGTGGAGTCATGTCCGGGCTTGGGAAAGGCGTTGTATCGTCATCCATAGCAAAACTCCTTCAGCTCTCAAACCAAAAGGTCTCTTGTATTAAGATTGATCCCTATCTGAATTACGATGCCGGAACCATGAATCCTGTTGCTCATGGCGAGGTGTTCGTTACTGAAGATGGCGGGGAATGCGATATGGATATTGGTAATTATGAGCGATTTCTAAATCAAAACATACCAAGAACACATAACATTACTACGGCTCAGATCTATTCAAGTGTAATAGAGGCTGAGAGGAGAGGAGAGTATTTGGGGGCCTGTGTTCAGATAATACCCCACGTGACAGACGCCATCAAAGACAGGATCAGGGAAATTGCAAAAAGCGAGAACCTAGATGTCATGGTAGTAGAATGTGGTGGTACAGTAGGAGACATTGAGAGTCTGCCATTTCTAGAAGCACTAAGACAGATGAGATTAGAGGAGGGAACGGACAATGTTATTTTTGTTCATGTGACACTAGCTCCATCGCTGGACGTAGTAGGAGAACAAAAAACAAAACCTACGCAACACAGCGTTCAGGAACTAAGAAGAATTGGTATTCAGCCAGACTTGATGGCAGTGAGATGCAGTAGGGCACTTGAGACTTCGGCAAAGAGAAAAATTTCATTATTTTCCAATGTCTCCGAAAGAGACGTATTCTCATGTCATGATGCTGGATCAATACTGATGGTACCACAGATGTTGTATGATCAAGGAATAATAGATGTAATTTTCAAAAAATTTGGCAAGATAGGGCTTGTAAATACATCAGCCAACTGGGACAAGTGGAATTCAATAGTTAATTCTTTTGTTAGTGTGAAAGACCAAATAAGAATAGCCATGGTTGGCAAGTATGTCAAGTTGGCTGATAGCTATGTCAGCGTAAATCATGCGCTCAAACATGCCGGAGCCAAGATTGGTAGAGATGTGATAATAGATTGGATAGATTCCGAAGAGCTAAATGGTGACATTGGCAAACTTTCTCAATATGATGGAGTCATTGTGCCAGGTGGATTTGGAGAGCGAGGAGCTGAAGGCATAATCAAAACAGCAAACTTTGCTCGAGAGAAAAACATTCCATATCTTGGCATATGTTTTGGATTTCAGCTAGCAGCTGTTGCATTTGGTCGTTATGTGTGTGGTTTATCAAATGCAAACTCGACTGAAATTAATCCAAATACAGAAGATCCAGTAATTGATCTTCTGCCTGAACAAAAATTTATTGAAAACAAAGGTGGTTCTCTCAGACTAGGTGCAAATGAAATAAAAATAGAGGACAATACTCTAGGATTCAAACTCTACAAATCAGATACCATCTTTAAAAGACACAGGCACAGATACGAATTTAACCAAAAATATCTAGAGATGTTCAATAAAAAAGGACTACGATTCTCAGGATATAGCGACAACAAGAAACGTATGGAAATTCTCGAAATACCTGACCACAAATTCTACCTCGGAGTACAGTTCCATCCTGAGTTTAGCAGCAGGCCAGGATATCCAGAGGAATCCTTTGAGGCATTCATACAGGCAGCTTCTGGTACCTAATCATTTTGGAACTTCGTAGATTCTTTGTCTAGTATCTCGAAGTGAGACTCTTCTTTTCACATATCCCTTATCAAGCAGATGTCTGAGTGCCAGTCTTACAGTTCTGTCTGGAAGTAGAGTTTTTGCGACCAATTCTTTTTGGGTAAGGGCACCCTCATATTCCAGAGTCTTAAGTAGCAACTTCGAGCTTGGCGGCATGTTTAGGAGCTCGTCAGCAAGTTTTACCTTTTTGGTTAAAGCAGAAACTGTTGTAGAGTCCTTTTTCATCCGGATTACGTTAGCTGGTTGTGGGAATTTTGTGCATTCGACAATCTTGTCTACTTTGAACCTATCCTTTCCATCCATCACAACCTCGCATCTCTGGCTAGATGAGATGTCATCGATCTCAATGAAGTGGTCTTCGGGCACTATCAATGGACGCCTTGTTATGTCAAGTGAGTTTACTGATACAATGCCAAACACCTTGGAGCCTTGATAGATTGCAGGTCCTCCGGCAGACATTGAATATGCAGAGGAACCAATAGGTGTGGATACAATCAAACCATCACTACTATCATGCCAAAACTCTTCTCCATTTACTCGCAAGACATGCTCTACCAAGGTTGCACTTTTTGAAGAAAAAATTGCTACATCGTTTAGTGCAGGATAGACACTTTTGCCATCAATTTTAGTTCCAACCCTAGTTAGATGCTCAATTGTAAAATCACCTTTTTTTATCCTGTTAAGATAAGTTGGAAATTCTTTCAGGTCAGTCTGAGCCAGATAGCCGCTTGACTCAAATTCGTTGATTCCTAAAACAGGTATTGTACTATTCATAAAACGATGAAAATATGATCGTACTCCACGATCCCCGCCAGTTACAACAACATAATCAATTTCTTTGCCAGATGTTTTGCTAGTGAGAAGACCAGATTCTATTCCATGAGTTTCAAGTGACAGTTTGATTGATTTTACGGTGTGGTCTTGATCTTGACTATAAATGGCCACTTTCATGGTAGGGAGTAAACTCTTGCGCAATAAAAGCCTAAACTTGTGAGAACTTTACACTATTGTATAGGTAAGCGGCGTTTTGTTGTATGATTCCAGAATTTGGTATTTTTGATAGACCTGTGGCTTTTGTTTCCAATGCAGCCTGTGCTGCCCCCACTGCAAAGCAGATAGCCCACAAAGAATCTTTTTCTTTAAGATATGAGCAAGTAAAGGCAGCACAAAATATGTCACCAACACCTGTTGTATCGCCAATCGTCATATCAGGAATATGCAAGTCATACAACCTGTCCTTGACTAACATTGTTATGTTTTGTTTGTTAGTGTAAAGAACATGTTTTACGCCTTTCTTTTGTAATGCAATCATGGCATCTTTTTCTCTTAGTCCTGTGAGATAGAACGCTTCGTCTGGATCTGTTTTAATTGCAGTTATTTTTGATATGTCAAGTAATGTTTTTTCTAGATATATCTTGCCAGTATCATCAACACGGCGTAGAAAACCTTGTGGGTCAAACATGAAAAAATTGGAATCTTCTCTTATTTTATCAAGTGTTTCCTCAGATATTTCATCAAAGACTGGACTGACTATGAAACCATCTGCGTCTGAATTATTAAATTCTATTTGATCACATTTTGCTTTAAGATACAATTCTCGTTCCACGCCAAGAATTTTTAATAAAAAACGGGTAGTTGGATTACTTGAAGACGAATTCTGAGAGAAAGATAACCCTTTATTTTCAAGGTCATGTCTGAATTTGAAATCAGGTCCAACCCTAGTGTGCAGATCCACGTCAAACTTCATGTTTTTTGCGGTAATGCCACAATAAGCAGCAGGCCCTCCCGGCGTTTCCACAACTTGACCATTTTGTGATATCTCATCTATAGTACAGTGCGACAATATTGCTAGCCTCATCTATTATACCCAGATATCTTTCCATTTAGTCTTTTTTCTGATTATGTTTTTGAAGACAGGAAAGACAGATTATCTTACGCTTGTTTACAACAATCTCCACGTTAGAACTCAAACATACGTGGCACAAGCCCCGCATACATATTCTAGTTTCACAAGTGTCTTAAATTTATTGATAAATAATCAAAAAGCTGTCGTAAAACTGCTCAGCCAAATGCGTTTATTTATAGGCACAACACAGGTATCCCATGCCATTAAAGCGTGCAAGCAGAGGAAGAAAGAAGGGTGGCAAAGGATCCTCAGATCGTGTTCAATGCACTAACTGTGGAGCTACAGTACCAAGAGACAAGGCAAAGAAAGTAACCTCGAGACTGAATTTAGTGGAACATAGTTTAGCAAAAGAGCTTAGGGCACAGGGCGCCTATATTGCATCACCAACAGTATTGAAACATTATTGCATCTCATGCGCAATCCACTTTGGCATACTAAAGATTAGGTCAGCAGATTCCAGACGTCAAACTGGCAGACTACGCTAGTCGTTTATCTTTTTTGCAGTAGAAATTATTCTTTGAATTAAAGTGATTCCTGCAATGATGATCACTATTATCACAGCGTAATTGAGAAAAACTGCCCCTATCATTCCTATCAATGCTATAACAAGCAGTCTTTCTGCTCTTTCGCCTATCCCAATTCCTTGCAGTTGTACTCCTAGAGACTCTGCTCTTGCCCTGACATAGCTTACAAGCAGTGATAATGTTATTGCCAAAAGAACCAGATATCCTTCTGAATAATTTCCGACTAGTATGCCAAGAAATATTGCTACTTCTGCAATTTTGTCAAAAACGGAATCAAGAAAGGCACCTTTCTTTGATGTCTTGCCAGTGATTCGAGCTACTTGTCCATCAACGATATCAAAAAATCCAGATACTAACAATAAGATGCCACCAAGTACAAAAGAATACTGGAAGTGGATTCCGTAAACTATCGCAGATGCAAAAGCAAATCCAAGCCCAACTGCTGTCCAGAAATTTGCAGAAAGTCCAGTAGAAGCAAAGACTTTTCCTATATTCTGGAGTGTCGGTTTTAGTCCTTCCCTGAAGTTGTTTAGCATCTTGACTCTCAATTGCTCTTTGGAATTAAAGCGTTTATGCCTCAAATGGGCTAAAAATGCTCAAATAATATGGGGTAGAATGGGTCTCATGGGAATTATAGCAAAGGGTGCAAAATGCAACGTTATTGGTTGCGATAAAGATGGAGTTCGTTCTTTGACCACTTCCAAGGTTGAAGATACCGGGTTGAGTATCTCTGGAGGAAAAAAAACAGTATTGTGCAAAGAACATTACAAAGAATGGAAGAAAGCTACCAAGGATGAACGAGATGTTGAAAGAGCAAGATATGATAGATTTTAGATTAATAATCGAAGACCAAAATAACCTATTCTTAATTACAGCATAGATTTAGAATATAAAATTCTGTAGAAAGTATCAAACTGATAAGAAAAAATCAAAGTTTTATACAAAAATGAATCACATCGATGTTAAAAACAAGAGCCTTTATAACGCCCTAATTTGTCAAACAATCCGATGAAGTCAAAACCAATGGGCGCACTATTTGGTGTTTTGGCTCTAGTTGCCATTATTGCAATAGCTCCACAAGCTTTTGCAGCTACTGGTCAGGTTACAATCAGCAAAGGCGCAGGCACAACAGGTAATGCTACTGCTTGCGGAACAACAAATTGCTTTGATCCAAACGTTGTAAACATCAACGTTGGTGACACTGTAACTTGGACAAATGCTGATACTGTGGGACACACTGCAACAAGTGGACAACCGTCAGACAATACAACTGGTACTGTCTGGGACAGCAGTTTGATCAAGGCTGGAGGCACATATACATCTCCTGCTTTCACAACCGCTGGAACGTACAATTACTTCTGCCAAGTTCATCCGTGGATGACAGGTCAGGTAATTGTCGGAGCAGCTACAACTAGCACAACACCTACCGCACCAACAACCAGTTCGGGAAGTATGCCATCAGGCATGAACATGACTGGAAACAGCACCATGTCAGGAAATCAGGCTGTACCCGAATTTGGCCCAGTGGCGTCACTAGTTCTTGTAATTGCAATCATTAGTGCCGTCGTATTCACCTCAAAGACTAGAGGATTACCAAAACTCTAGATCTCCATTTTTCATTTTTAATTTATGGACTCTACTTTGCGTTTTGTTTATTTTTAAAATATGTGCTGGCTAGATCTTTGTAATACTCGTCTAATTTCTTGTATAGACGTTTTGGTTTTCTAGATTTTTCAGTGCTCAGTGCATATAGACACAGTACTGGAAATGCAATTGTTGCATCAGCATATACCATTATGACATCCTCGTGAGAATCTTGTACTTTGCCCCAGCTCTTTCCTTCTTGCAGAGTGGCCCCAGATAGACCACCGGTATCAGGCCTAGCGTCAGTTATCTGAATTATGTAATTTTGACCACCGTGACCCAAACCAAGTATTTGGTCCAAGAGTGGTCCTGTTTGCTGTGCAGTGTTTTTTGGTACACCGCCACCAATCTCCACTATGCCGGATTTTTTCGAGTTGTAAACTATTGCTGCCTGTTCAACTATTTCTTTTACAAAATCTAGATTGTATACTTTATTTTCAAGTCGCAAAGGAGCAAGATCCAGTGCAAGGGATGAATCCTTTAGTGTAGAAATGTACACAGGTACGTCATAATCATATGCGGTAACCACGAAGCTTTTTTCCGGATGTTTGGAATGCGCTTTTGAGTATTTCCCCATTTCGTTGCAAAATTCAGCTGTTGTAAATGGCTTATCAATTAGATTATCAGTAAACATTTTTTGAACTATCTTGTCTTCTGCCTTTAGTGTCTCTTCGCCTTTGATGTAAACGTCCCGTATTCTGACAATATCCTTTTCATACAACACCATGTCATCAACTTCAAAATGACCTTGTTTTACAGGCAGGTTCCATGCAAAATGATCTTCATGGTACACGTTTGCGCCCGTTGCAATTATCCAGTCTACAAAGCCTCTTTCAATCAAGGCTTTAAAGAGCCCTCCAAATCCAACGGGAGTCATTGCGCCAGATACAGTAAGACAGATGGTGGCATCATCTTCAATCATTTTACAATAAAGTTTGGCAGCCTCTCCTAATTGTCTAGCATTGTATCCAGTGCTTGCAAAAATTTCTACTAGATCATCAATGCCCACATTAGGCTTAATTTTCAGGTGAGGAATATCTTTGCCATGAAAATTATGATGATCCACGAACGGGTAACTAATATCGGGCTAAATAAATACTTGCCAGAAACATCGGGACACCAAAGTTACGAAATAGGATTTGAGATACCTATGCAACGGCCAGTGTTACTTCGGTTGCATGATGTTGTGAAACTTGATTGTGCATGTCAACATGTGTTTTTTCTTTGAAGACCAAGTTACATCTGTAACATTTCCATGCAGTCATGCTCATAACTCCATATTGCAATTTTACTATATAAGAGCCGCGTATAATTTGTACCATTGACAATGTCTTCCAAGTCAAAAAAAACAGATGGATTGGCATTGGTAAATTTTTTGTAAATGAGCAGACGCATTTGCATTTTTGCCACATAGTATTTTAATGACAGCCAAGAATTTGAGGTGAATGCGACCTTTTAAACTAGACAAGTGGGACCTAAGTGAACTTGTAACTGATCCGTATTCTCCTTCGTTTACCAAGAGACTTGAACAAATTGATTCAGAAGTAGCAAAATTTGAGAAAAATAAAAAGAATCTTGCTTCCAATATTTCAGAAAAAAACTTCATGGGATTACTCCATTCCTTGGAGAAAATAATAGAAAAATTCAGCGTTGTTTCTGGATATGCGTCTCTAGAATACTCGTCGGATACCCAATCAGACAAGATTACGTCTCTTCTTACCAAAATGCGGAAAATAGGATCGGAGATTGACAATCGGACATTATTTTTTGATCAGTGGTGGAAGAAACAACTTGATGAAAAAAATGCACAGAGATTAATGCAAAATACCGGTGAACTTCGCGAATTTCTCAGGCATAAAAGAACATTGGCAAGATATTCATTATCAGAACCTGAAGAGAAGATAATAAACACGTTAGACGTTACAGGTCACTCTGCTCTTGTAAAACTGTATGACAAAATTACTAACGCGTTCCAGTTTACTGTGAGAATTGATGGAAGAACTAAAACATATACAAGAGAAGAACTCACTCAACTTGTAAGAAGCCCAAAGGCAAAAACAAGAGAGATTGCATACAAGGCACTACTATCACAATTTGACAAGAACAAAGGAGTGCTGGGTGAGATATACCAAAATATTGTTCTAAATTGGAAAGACGAGTGCATACAAATTCGCGGATACACATCCCCCATATCTGTAAGAAATATAGGAAATGACGTAGACGACAAAACAGTAGAATCTCTTATTTCAGTATGCAGAAGAAACGCTGATGTGTTTCGAAGATTCTTTTCATTAAAAGCGCGTCTTCTAAAAATAAAAAAACTTAGAAGATATGATTTGTATTCCCCAATTCAGAAAAAGGAAGAAAAAAAATACACATATGACAAGGCGGTAAAGCTAGTACTCCAAACCCTTCATGATTTTAGTCCTAGTTTGGGAGAATTTGCAAAAAGGGTGTTTGTGGAAAATCATGTAGACTCGCAGATAAGAATTGGTAAGAGAAGTGGTGCTTTTTGTAGTACGATAACACCAAAGGTAACACCATTTGTCTTGTTAAATTTCAAAGGAAGAACCAACGACGTATTCACCATGGCACATGAATTAGGACATGCCGTACATAGTATTGCTGCATCAGACAAGTCAGTTTTCATACAAGAAGCACCTTTACCTCTAGCAGAAACTGCATCTACTTTTTCAGAGATGTTGTTATTTGATAAGATCCTAAACCAAGTGTCGGAGAAAGAGCAGCAATCAATCCTAGTTGAACATATAGATGATCTTTATGCCACTGTTGGAAGACAAGCCTACTTTACAGTTTTTGAGATGGCTGCACATCAAAAAATAGGAGATAATGCAACAGTTCAAGACATATCGGATGAATATATGCGAATTCTAAAAGAACAGTTTGGAACATCACTAGATATTTCGTCAGATTTTGCAGTAGAGTGGACATACATCCCACACTTCTTTCATTCTCCGTTCTACTGTTACTCGTATTCCTTTGGTAATCTATTATCGCTATCCTTATTCCAAAGATACAGAAAGGAAGGAAAGTCATTTGCGCCTACTTATGTACAAATTCTTTCCGCTGGAGGGGCAAAAAAGCCAGAGGAATTACTTGAAGAGTATGACATAGACATAACCTCTGAAAAATTCTGGCAAGAAGGATTTGACTATATTAAAAGCCAGACTAGAAGGCTTGAGAAGATAATATAGATCAAAATCGTCTGGCAGCCAAGCGCCCCCAGCTGCCAGACATGTTCCCCTGCGGTTTGAACCGATGTCAGCCACTAGAGCAATTCATTATAATTTAAACTATTTGGAACAGATCTAAAACTATTTTATTTTATGTTGCCAAGTAACTTGCAAGTGAAATACCCCAGATGCTGCCATAAAGAACCAGAATATTTGATTACTTATGATTGTGGTCCAGATCCTCAAGAGACCATGCTAGTATGCAAGGAACATTTCAAAGAAGAGCCATTTCAGAGATTTGCAGTAAAGATAGAAAAGCTGCGTGGGTAGACTTAATAATTCGGGCCCAAAAGTGGCATTAAATGAGGTCCTATGTTGTAATCCTACTAATTTTTGTAGTTACAATGAGCTCAATTACATATGCATATGCACAACACCCGCAACTTGCAACATACCGCGAGACTGCTCAAGTACTTGTTGATGAAAAAATTCAGAATCAAACTACTGCATTTATCACACTAAGCAGTACAAGTCCTCTTGAAATGCGCGTTCCTACTGATCTGGATGAGAAAATCGATAACACTGCTAACGTTACCGCGGTTGCAATAACCAACGCAAATTCATGTGTAGAAGGAGTGAGTGATCAGACTTGTGTCATCATAACCATCACCTCGCCCTCGTTGATAGAATCATACAACATTACAAAGATACAAACCGTATCGCGTGCAATTGGAGATACTTTGATAAATAATATCAACAAAGCATTCTTACTCAATGCATCATTTTGGTCCGTATACGTACAACCAAAAGGAGAATTAAGTAGTGCGCTTGGTACCTCAGGTGCTCTACAGGGAAATAGAACTATAGAGGTAGTCTATGTTGCTCCGCAGCTCAAGTCATCATATTTGTTTGATCAGTTAACGTCATTGCTCATACCAACACAGATACGAGATGCTGGTGGCTTTTACGATGTTGCAAAGATAATGGCAAACTCAGCAAATTCCAGTGTTACTTTTGCAATAACACCTACTACAAACAATAATCAATCACTATATCAATTGCAAGTATCTACCCACATACCAATCAAAGGCAAAGTAACAGAAATCAGGCCACTTGATTTCTTTGGTGTCAGTCAATTAAACAAATCATCTTATTTTAGCGGAGGCTTTTTCCCACTTAACTCACTCTTTCAGCTTTCAGTCCTATCAGGCAATTACACTACTGCGATAACAAATCATGGTGGAAATACAGTGCCAACAAACAACCAAGGCATCCCGACTGATCTTACCAGATCTGGATGGGTATTTGATCCTGGCACAGGTCCAGAGATTACGGGAATTTACCTCTTTGGAACAGCAGCAAATGCAACAAATGATGACCTGACAGTAACCGTAGGAACTACGTCAGACCAGGTTATTCAACCACTAACAAATTCAAGTGGAACAAGCATTCCGTCCAAAACTTCATTTGACTATTCAATATATGTTGTCATAGGAATTGTAATTGCCGGTGGTGCCGCAGTTTATCTTTTCATGAAACGAAGATGATTTACAGTATCAAAACAGCTGCCGCAAAAACTGTCGTCCATCTACCCTGAGCATCGCCAACAGCACTCTGAGTAATGTTCCTTGTTTTGTATATCTGACCAGATATTTTCCATTGCTGCTTTTTTTCGTCCCAACTCCTGTTTACATCAAATTCTATTCCAAGTGATGAAGCCAACATCTGAGCAGCTATATCCTCGGCATATTCCCCAGCTTCTTTTTCTGTCTCACCAAATGAGTGGTATTCCGACAGATACCCGTACTTTGTTTTGTCTTTGGGTTCTGCAATTCCCACAGATGACGCCAAGAGTCTATGCGGTTCATTAGTTTCATTTCTCGCATAAATTACAAACTGCACGCTGCCAGGGCGTATCAATTTAAGACCTTCTGCCTTGGAGACTAGTTTTGCACCAGGTGGAAAGATGCTAGAAATTAGAACTATGTTAGTGCCTGCTATTCCTGCATCCCGTAATGCATATTCAAAGCTTGTCAGCCTATCCGGATGTACACCCTTACCTCTGGTAAGGAATAGTTTTTTTGCAACAAGATCTATCACGATTCCACTCTAATTTTGGATCTTTAAAAATTTATTGAAAACGAGAAAAAATCAGTTTAGAGATTGTAATGCCTGGATAATTTCTTGGCCATGTGACTTGGCATCAACATCTCGAAATATCTTGGCAATTTTTCCATCTTTATCTATGATAAAGGTTGACCGTTTTGCAAGTCCTGCCAGGTTCAGCCCTGCATAGTTTTTACATGCAGACTTGGTCGTGTCGCTCAGGTGCAGGTATGGTATTTTGTATTCGCTAACAAACTTTTTTTGATCCTCTACTGTGTCTACCGAGATTGCAAAGAGTTCTGCTTTTTGTTCAACAATCTTTGGATATGCCTGTATTGTTGCTTCTGCCATCTGAAAGACTTTTTTTGATGGGCATGCAAACAAGTGGTTTTTTGGATAAAAACACAGGACTACCTTTTTTCCTTTAAGAGAACCTAGTTTTATAACACTGCCATCATTTGCAGTAAGTTCAAAATCAGGCGCGACATCTCCTTCTTTCATGCCTTACTTTCGTTTTATGGGTTTAATACTATTTTGGATTAAAGTAGATGCAATTAGATCAGATATGACTTTTTGAAGGTCTTTTGATAATGTTTTATTGATCTGAGCACGACTTTTTTTGCACCTGCGGCATTTTTCCAACCTACAATCTCAACTTTCTTTCCTTCAAGCTGTTTGTACACCTGAAAGAAATGAGCTATCTCCCTTAGGTGGTGCTTTTCCAAGTCAGTGATATCTTTTACTCCCGTATACCTTGGATCGTTTTTTGCCACGCAAAGAATCTTGTTATCCATTTGGTTGGAGTCTTTCATCCTCAACAAACCAATCGGTCTTGCCTCTATTAACACACCTGGAAAAGTAGGATTTGTAACTAGAACAAGAGCATCCAATGGATCACCATCCTCAGCATAAGTCTGCGGGATTATCCCATAATCGCCTGGATAATACAATGGAGAAAAAAGAACTCGATCTAGTTTGATGATGTTGTTTTTTTTATCATACTCGTACTTGTTCTGAGAACCTTTTGGTATCTCCACTATAACATTCAAAATTGCTGGTACTTTTGGACCTGTTTCAATATCATGCCACAAATCCATAATGATTACTGTCAGAAAAAGAGCCTAATTTAATTGCCATCTAACAAACAGGTCATCATTTCACATGTTTTTTTGATTTTTTAGTTTGAGATTACTAATTTTGAACAATATATAAAAAACTAGAGACAAAATATATCATCAATCAATAAACATTCAAATAATTTTGGTCTAGGAAATCAAAGAATACAAATAAGAAAGAATTCAAAAGGATTTGAATCAGAATATGAAAGCAGTTTATGTAAAAAGTCCATCCAATGTTGAGATCAAGGATGTTGAAAGACCCCATGCTGGAAATAACGACATTGTAGTTACAATGAAGGCGTGTGGAGTGTGTGGATCTGATTTGGAAAAGATTTATGGTCAGTATAGTCAGCCGTCCATGAGACTTGGCCATGAACCATCAGGAGTCATATCTGAAATTGGCTCTGGCGTGAAAGAATTCAAAAAAGGAGACAGGGTTTTCGTACATCACCATGTACCATGTTACTCATGTCATTTTTGCCTGCATGGAAACGAGACAATGTGTCAAAAATACTCTGAAACAAATCTTAGTCCATGCGGTCTTGCAGAAGAATTTCTCGTACCAGATTGGAATGTCTCCCATGGGGGTGTGATAAAATTACCAGATCACATAAGCTTTGACGAGGCATCAATGATAGAACCTCTTGCATGCTGTATTAGGGCATGGAATAAAATCAAGTTTAGTCAGGGCGACTCGGTTGCAATACTTGGAGCAGGGCCAACCGGCATGATGCATGTAATGTTAAGCAAAATTTTTGGTATGAAGGATATATTTTGTTTTGACATAAATGACTTTAGGTTAAGTTTTGCCAAACAACTTGGAATAACTTCGTCAATTCATTCTTCTGACCCAGAAGCATATCAGAAAATTCTTTCAGGTACTCAAAACAGAGGGGTTGATGTGGTAATAGTTGCTACCGGAAGCCTAAATGCAATTGCACAGTCAATAGATATTGTTCGAAAAGGTGGAACCATTGTCCTCTTTGGAGTACCCGCAAAAGATGCAAAGATGTCCATCGATATCAGCAAAATATACTCGAAAGAAATTACGCTAGTGCCAAGCTATGCTGCCTCCGAGTCTGATACAAACACTGCATTTAAGATCATAGAAGAAAAAAAAGTTGACGTAAATAGGCTGATCACGCATAGATTCAATCTTTCAGAATCTGCCAAAGCCCTCGAGTATGCGCATCAAGGAAATGATTCAATGAAGATAGTTGTCACAAATTCAGAAAGGCTTAACTAAGGCAAATTTTTTGGAAGAAGATATGGATTGGGGATTAAAAAATCGTCTTGCGCGAATAATAAAACCTTATGATAATCGAGGAGTAATGCTTGCCGTAGACCATGGATATTTTCTAGGTCCAACAGAAAGACTCGAAGAGCCAAGAAAGACCATTGCCCCACTGTTACCTCATGCAGATTCACTAATGCTAACTCGTGGAGTTTTGAGAACTTCAGTTGATGCAGGTTATCCAGTACCAGTGGTGCTTAGAGTTTCAGGCGGCTCCAGTATAATTGGCAAAGACCTATCAAATGAAAAGATAACAACGTCGGTAAAAGATGCAATCAAATTAAATGTGTCAGCACTTGCAATGTCAATATTTGTAGGTGCACCTTATGAACATGAATCACTTGTCAGTCTTGGCAACCTAGTAAATGAAGGTGAAGAATACGGAATACCAATTCTTGCTGTTACTGCTGTTGGAAAGGAATTAGAAAAACGCGATGCGCGATATTTGAGTCTTGCATGCAGAATAGCTGCAGAATTTGGAGCACATTTGGTTAAGACATATTATTGTGAGAATTTTGAAAAAGTTGTAAAATCTTGCCCGGTGCCAGTAATAATTGCAGGAGGACCAAAACTAGCGACAGAGTTGGACGCACTAAAACTTACTTTTGATGCAATACAGGCAGGAGCTGCAGGAGTAGACATGGGAAGAAACATTTGGCAATCTGATTATCCGGTTCCAATGATCAAGGCAGTCAAGGCAATAGTACATCAGAATGCCACGGTAAAGGAGGCCCAAGAAATATTCAATAAACTCAAGGGCTCTGAAAAAACAGCCAAGCCAGTCATCAAATCTAATCAAAAGTCTAATCTGAAATCTTAGACAAGTGTACGTGCACAATCTTCCATTTCTGGGACTTGACTAGAACAAAGGTTCCTCTACTTTCCATTGAGAAATGCTGACCTCGAAAGCTATAGTTATCCACTATTATTCCGGTTTGTCGTATAGTAAAAGTCATCACTGCACAGTTATCAAATATGTCTACGCGTGTGTTTTTAATTTCATGTTCGTAATCTGATATGCTGACAAATCTTAATTGCTGCAATGCAAAAGTAGTAGCATAGTCCTTCAGATCCAATGGTGGAATATCACCGTAGCTTGAGAACCTTGAATCGTCAAGCTGAATTGCACCCAAGGGTGCCAAGTTTTTTGTCTTTCCAGCATCAAAGAAAATTGTAAGAATATCGATTATCTCGTCTTTATCTCCCAAAATCGCATATTGCTTGAGATGGTTCTAGTTTAAGTCTTGTGAAATAAAGAGGGCGTGTGCCATCCCGAAATTAGTTCGTCCCTTATTTTGCATGATACACCTCTCCTGACTGCTCATCAATAACTGTTGTTCCTTTCTCTGGCATCTTTCTTGCAAATGCCAGGGCTGGCGTCTCCAGGTT
>JBOGQT010000012.1:0-3024 GCA_050749105.1 Nitrosotalea sp.
TTTCAGTACTGCGGAAATAGAGACCGGAGGCAATAAAATTGCACGAAGCAGGAGAGGCTGCTCCAGTACACATTGCTGGCTTTGTTGTTTCTAAAGAATCAGTGCGCTTGATTTTGTCCCAAAGCCCATGACGTTAATATCGAGTTGATTTATTTATACTTTCATTCTAGAGGGACCGCACCATTTACTGTAAAACTAAATTCATTAGATTTCATGGATTATACGTTACTTCATTTACAAAAAGTTTATGACATTTGAATCAGTAATAGATATTGTAAAATTGGAAAAAAACACACCAAAATTCGTTCATTGGGTTTCAAATGACAGCAGACAAACCCACCCCCGGTACCGAACTTTAGTTTCGAAATACAATAAACAGCTTTTGAAAGACGAAAATTTTCTAAATTGGGCTGGAACTGTCATGCCAAAGATTTATCATCCGGACAGAGAAATAGAAAATAGACTCGCAGAATCCCAAAAAAGCACCGATATCGGGTCGAAGACCTTCGGATTCAGATCTGTAAAATTTTATTCATTGTGAGAATACAAAACGTTTATACGCACTCCCGGTGCGATTGCAAAATTTCTATACGCTCTCCTACGATATAATTTTAGTCCCAAATTAAGAAGACAAAAATTTCCTGTCTGTCATTTATAACGGGGCGGTGTAAAACTGATTTTACAAAACCCACCCCGGTACTAAATGTATAATTCGAAATCCAACAAACAAATTCTGATAGACTAAAGCAATTTACCCAAATTGGGTTTTTCAAGATTTTTCCAAAAAGTTTATCACGTTGATTGCTTACTGTACTACCGGTTTGAAAAAGTCGCCGCGGGACACGATTTTTGGGCCTGACGTCACGCTTCAGGCTTCCACCGCGCCGAACTCAGGCGCTGCATCGCACTCCCCGCGTCTATCCTCTAGTACGGCGCAGTATGAAGAAAATCGTAAACCCTCCTTAAAACCAAGCCATAGAATTGGGGATCATGATGACAAGCGACCTGATATACAACTATGCCAAGAGGATAGCGACTATGAAGGGGGCTTGCAGGTTCAAGGGACCGGCAGACAGCTGCGAGGTTCCTTGACACACTCTCAGACCATGGACTCAAAAGGCAGGGTTGTCTACTATGGCTGCAGACTGCCGCGCATACCGGGGTGGTTTGAGAAGCTGCAGATCTCGCTTAAGGACTCGACAAAAGATGACTGCAAGGAAGCACTGAGGAACATAACAGAAGACCAGTACGCCGGAAAGACTAATCGTGCATATGCGGAAGCGCTAAAGAGACTAGTTCACTTTGCAAAGAAAGGAGAAATCGGGGAGAAGAGGGACGGCAAAGATTGCGTCAAGGTCTCGTGGATTCGGCCTGAAAATTTTGAAGCGGGGAAGAAAGAGGGAAATAAAACCAGCTGATCTGTTCACGATGGAAGAGATTGAAGCACTAATAATCACAATCCCATGGTAAGTGGATTTCTTGTCAGGGACAAGGCAATGGTAATGTGCATATATGAGGGGACGTTTCGTCCAGGAGATCTGCTCAATATGCCAGTGCGCCGAATGCGATTGTGCTTCTCAACTCTTCACAACTGGTAAAGATGGAAAATACATTTGTTCTAGTTGCAGACTTGGAAAGCACCTACACAAAGTCTAACTCCCCGACTGATTATCAAAAGTGATTTTTAGACTTGGAAATTGAGTTGTCTCAATAAATACTAAATTTGCTAATCTATACCATGTCAATAGGCCGCGAATATCCTGAAAATCAAGGAATACAAGACATGAAGGCAGAGGAGATTTTGCCATTTTTGTGCGGAGGATTTAGCAGACATGTAAGAAGACTCGTAGGTCAACACGGCATGGAATTTACAAATAAAAAATGCATACCTCTAGGCGTTGGCATTACACGTATCTTTCAGATGACTTGAGATCCAAGAGATCATTACAAGTTGTATTGTGAAAATAAACAATAAAAATTTCTCACCTACATGCTTTTGGCTGGCAAGATACCTAACGCACTATCATTACCGCACAAGGTGCAAGCTCTGAGACTTTTCTACTTACGCTGCCAAGAACTTTTAGTTTATTTAAACCACGTAACCCTTGGCTTCCTATTACTATGAGATCAATCTTTTTTCCTCTGGCATACTTTAGAATCATCTCAACTGGTCCTCCTGTAATGACATCATAAGTTGCATCTACGCCCTGTGATTTGCATATTGCCACCTCTGCAATAACTTCTCTTCTTGCTTGTGTCTTAACAGCTGCCATAGATTCAGATATTGCCTCTTGAAGTCTTTTGTCTATTTTTAACAAGGCAAGCAACATTCCGGGAGGAGAATCTGCTGGATCAATTACTATGATGACATGAATCTTAGAACCCAGCCTTTTTGCAATTTTTATTGCATGGGCAAGGGCTTTTCTTGCAAATTTTGAACCATCGGTTGGAACCAATATTTTTTCAAATTTTACCTCTGACATTAATACACGATACTTGTCAGTATACTTAAAAGCAGTTCTTAAATTTCAATATTGATATCCATCAAATCCCAATTGACTTGTTATCAAAACAGAAACCTGCGATACACTGTTAAATAATTCTCATCAATACAAGGCTGCAACTCCCCGGGTCATTCTCAAAGATGATGGGTATGGTTCTGTATAATTTACATGACTTACCAATTCATCGGGCCTCATGGATTATACCCATCTACTCTTCCAAAGAGTTTATCGCATTGAATTACCTACTAAAATACCAGATTTGAAAAAGTTGCCGCAGGACCAGATTTTTGGGCCCGACATCTCATTCCAAACTTCCTCCGCGCCGAACTCAAGCCCAGAATCCCACTCCAGCGCTTTTTTGCGATCCACACTTAGACTTAATAAACCGAATTTGAGATTCTTTCCAATAATGGTAAGGAGAAAAACAGTAAAACCAAGAACAAGCGGTCCAAAGAACATTACAACGGGTCTATGTCCTAAATGCGGGACAATAGGTAAGATTTTGATTATAGGCGTGATT
>JBOGQT010000013.1:0-2427 GCA_050749105.1 Nitrosotalea sp.
TTGGTATGCAGATCCTGTATTAATTCCTCAGGTGTCTTGTAGATCTTTCCTTTGCTTTTTAGTGCTTTTTTAATGTCTGCAATCTCTTCTTCAGAGAGTGGCGGAGAATACATCTTAGTTTTTGACAATGTTCTTTTTTCGGGATAGTTTCTAATCAAGCTTGTGAATCTCAAAGATCAAAAGACAATTGAGACAACATTTCTCCACATGAAACCAACCCAAGTTATAAAAAATGTTGTAGATTTTTACTGATACTGCTAGTATCCTCTTTTCTTTAACCAGTCAAAAATAATTTTGTTTGCTAGTTCCTGCGGCTCGAGGTCTTGGCGTCTTGATTGTGCCGCAAGCCCGCGAGTCTTTCCCTTTGAAAGATTTAACGAAATTTTTTGTTGTGCTTGAAGTGACCTGATCTTTTTCATCAGTGCCTTGTGCGACAATTTAGGATTATGTGCCAATACCTCAAGGTATCTCCTTCTTGCCGGCGAGCCAAGTCCCGAGATGGCATGAGCAATTCTCAAAGCCTTTGGAATATTTGGCATTATCAGATATAGTTTTGTGGCCTGGTCCCGTGAGAGTTTTTTTGGTACCAAGTCTTTTAGTTTCGCAGGCACACCTGCAAAACCATGATATTTTTGAAATGTTGACATTGACATGCCTAGTGACTGGGCAGCCTTTGTCTTGCCCATATTGTCTGCAAGAAAAATACATGCTGCTGCCATATCTTTTGTATTCATGTTTCTTCGGTGTATGTTTTCAATTACAGATGCTGCCTTTGCATCTTGGAGTTCATATTGTGTGTTTTTTGTCAATACCAAAACGGGAATCTTTTTTGCCCGGAGTCGCTTTAGTGCTGCCAGTCTCCTCTGCCCTGACATTAAAAGATACGTGTTTGCACCGTCCTTTTGCACCATTGGTGGATTTTGGAGCCCCTCGCTTTTGATTGATTTTGCAAGATCTGCAATGCCATTCTTGTCAAGCTTTCTTGCTTGGGCATCACCCCATACTTTTACCTGTTTTATCGGAATTTCGCGTAACCTATATGCAATTGCATGATGGTATCGTTTTGCCACTAGTCACACTGTGCGTTAATTTTTTTTTAAACATGGTGGGTTGGTTAAGTTAGACTAGGAAACAAGAAAAAACGGCATATTAGCACAGAAATCCACGGATACTCGTGTAGGTCCTATTCCAGTCCATGTAACAGCCACTGGGATGGACCATACCATATGGTCGTATCGTGAGTACGATTTACGGGGTCAAAGCGAGAAAGCCCTTTACCCTTTAGGGTTGGGAGTGTCAGTTACAATAACTAAACTTTTGACGCATATTTTCTGGCTTTAGCCAAGTAATCCATTATGTCGTGCTCTTTAGC
This sequence comes from Nitrosotalea sp., assembly GCA_050749105.1. GTDB lineage: Archaea > Thermoproteota > Nitrososphaeria > Nitrososphaerales > Nitrosopumilaceae > Nitrosotalea. The sequence goes on from JBOGQT010000013.1 coordinate 1,373, forward strand.
CAGTTTATCCAGATATGAATCATCAATAGAATCTGAGAATATCCTTAGCAATGCAATACTCTCTTCCATATCTCTTTGAATATTGCTTTTCCAGAACTTTGCAGAATACAGCCTATTCTGTATCAGATCCTCCGGCGCTGCCACTCTCAACTCGTAATCCCTCACCTTGAATTTTCTTAGCTTGTTAAAATTGCCGCTGTAAGGCATTGGTATGATATGTATGATGATGTTTAGATCCATGTTGAACCAGAGCGTATTTTCTTTTTTTTCAAATTCAAATTTATTAAGCAATTTTTCAGTCATAGCCTTGTCATCTACTAGTAAATCAATGTCTGAAGTAGCAAATGTACCTCCTGTGTAGATGTCTATCGCTTCTCCACCTACAAGCATGGCGTCAACACCATTTTCTTTCAGTTTTGTTGTAAAAAACCCCAGAAAGAATATCCTACGTTTGAATAGGTCTGTCTCTTCTTTGAGCTCCTTGTATTCCGGAGATGTTCTGAATCTTGTGCGTGTTTCAGATCCCAAGTTTGTAATTTACCTTGCCTTTAGGATAAACATGTTATCTTTTTGTTCAAATAATTCATTGAAGGCTATTTTTGACGACGTAATGAGCGCGGATAGCTCTCCGGGTATTCTTTTAGACATGATCTTGTCAACATTTTGTTTTTCATCGAGATTTCTAAATTTTGATATATCGGATTTATCAAGCCTGATAAATTTTGCCATTCTCCCAGCCCGCATTTCTGGAGACATCCACGTTACCAAATCAACTGACTCGGGTGTTTTTTGTTTTAATGAGCGCAAAAATGCAGATGCAGACCTTCCTGGTCCATCTGAAAGGGTATAGAATGTTTGATTACGTCCTTCTGTTTCAGATTCAGCGATTCCAAATTCTAACAATTCTGTCAAACAGCGATATGTTGCTGCCGGGTCTAGCCCTTTTGTCATGGCAATCTGATAAGCTGTAATGGGTTGCTTTGCATCTGCCAGCGCCTCCAATATGGCAAATCTAGTCTTTCCTCCAAATAATATTGATAATTTCATTTTTACTT
>JBOGQT010000014.1:0-1790 GCA_050749105.1 Nitrosotalea sp.
TCTTTTTCTTTTGATGTAATTACATTTTGGAATTTCAAGGTGTCTTACTTTTAGTTTCAGATGCTGATGCCGGGTTCACGGTGCCTGGAAAAGTCTTTGTTCGAGTCTCCTGACCTTCCGTAAAGATTTTCAATCTAGTAATGTCTGGTTTGAAAAATAGATCAATGGACCAATCTGTCAGTACTCGCAATTTCTTTTCGAAAGTAGGCAGGTGGCTGAGATAATAAGATCGCCAGATCATCCAAGCAAGCAGACCATGAGTCTTTATGCCAAATAATATTCCAACGCCCTTTCTTTTTCCTATCTGAGCCATTATTCCTCTTGATTTGTAATTGAAATTAACTTTGTTTCCACCTCTTATTGATGATATTAGATTATTTGCCACTACTTTTGCTTGCTCTACTGCGTTTTGGGCAGTAGGGGGATACGGTCTTCCAGTATGCTGGTCAGTGATAGACGCGCAGTCTCCAAGTGCATATACTCCATCGAGTCCCTTGACCTCTAGATATCCGTCAACTATGATTCGCCCGCCTCTATCATGTTCACATTGCAATTCTTTGACAATCTTTTCTGGGCTAACACCTCCTGCCCATACTAGTGTATGAGTCTCTATAACGGTACCATCCTTTAGTTTCATACTTGATGACGTTGCTGAACTGACTGGACTTTTCAGGATTATCTCTATTCCGGATTCTTTTAGTTTCTGTACAGCAAATTTTGAAAGATCATCGCTTACTTCAGGCAATATCTTATCCATTGCATCAACAAGAACCACTCGTATGTCCTTGATATCTATATCACGGTAAAAGTCTCTGACTGCATCTCTGACTAACGAATTTAATTCGCCTACTGTCTCTACACCTGCAAATCCTGCTCCGACAACAACAAAGGTCATTAGACTTTTTCTTAATTGTACATCTTGTTCTATGCTGGCTTGCTCTAACATGTCAATGACATGATTACGCAGAACAATTGCATCGCCAAGACTTTTCATGGTATACGAGCATTTTTTGACATCTTCCATGCCAAAGAAATTAGTTTCTCCGCCAAGAGTTATTACAAGATAGTCATAATCCAAGATATGGTCGTGCCAATTTGCTTGGTCGTTTCCGTTGCCTATTATATTTGATATAGTAACCTGTCTTTTTTGAAAATCAATCAATTTTACTATTGCCTCGTAAAATCTTGCTCTTTTGCAAAATGCTCTGATGGGCGTTACTATGTGTCTGGTTTCAATCATACCTGAAGACACCTCTGGCAGCATTGGAGTGAATAGAAAGAAATTGTCCTGGCTTACTATGCTAATATCCACAGTAAAATCATTTCCAAACTTGTCCTCTAATCTTCTTAAAACGTTGATTCCACCAAATCCGCCACCTAAAATGATGATTCTTTTTCGATCCTTTACCTCAATGTTGCCTTGGCTGTCTTTCATATTGAGATATTCAAGTTCTATTCGTTTAATAACTTGTGAGAATTTTCAGGTGCATTTGACTGCAAATCTTTCTCCTGTTCTCACAAATATCACCGATTTTGTTTATAATGGCAACTCTTTGTATCAATCTTTCAATCTGACAAAGTTATGTGCACACAAAATGTATCACACCTCTCTCCTGTAGATCTTGAGCGTTCTAATATTTTGATCATCTCATTACATCTTCTTATCCAAAACAATTTTGTCCACATGAAATAATGTTCTTCTATTTTATATGAAATACCCTAGTGCAATTAATTGCTATGCCTTATATCGTATGATAATCAACCAATGATATGGAAGCGGCAAGAATTGT
>JBOGQT010000015.1:0-17056 GCA_050749105.1 Nitrosotalea sp.
AAGGTAGCAGCAAGCTCGTTCCAGCTCTGTCCAATGGGTACCGTAGAGTTGACCGTATTCCATTTTATTCCGTCAAAGACTGAAAACTGTGCTGTCTTGTATGGCGGAATCTCGTTGTTAATTGACAGGGTAAACTCGTTCTCCTTGCTTAATACTGTAAAGACCGGAGCCCCTTGGGTATAGTCTGGCTTTACCCACGCAGATATTGTAAGGTCTTTGAGCTCTTTTGTGGCAGAGCCGTTTGCAGTTAGAAATCCGTTTCCTTGCAGTTGTAGTACTGTCTTGTTGGTCTGGTTTGCAATGCCTATCTGGCCTACCGTCTTGGTATTGTTGTCTTGAGGCCCAAAGTTCCATGACTGGGTGGAGTTTGGAAGGGTGGGTGATTGTGTAGGGTTTGGAAGGGTGGGTGATTGTGTAGAGTTGGAAAGTGTAACTGGTTGTGTAGAGTTGGAATAGTCAAAGTGAGGTGGTGTTTGTGTAGAGTTTGCGTATGTAGAGTTGGAATAGTCAAAGTGAGGTGGTGTTTGTGTAGAGTTTGCGTATGTAGAGTTGGAATAGTCAAAGTGAGGTGGTGTTTGTGTAGAGTTGGAAAGTGTAACTGGTTGTGTAGAGTTGGAAATGGTAACTGGTTGTGTAGAGTTGGAAATGGTAACTGGTTGTGTAGAGTTGGAAAGTGTAACTGGTTGTGTAGAGTTGGAAATGGTAACTGGTTGTGTAGAGTTGGAATAGCCGTTAAAGGAGATGACAGGATTTGATTGCGTAAGGTTTTGTTCAGATATTATTGCAGATGTGTTTGACTCATTAGTTTGTGAATAAGCATATGCCAAAAAGCTTGGTGATACAGAGATTGGTCCGACTGCAGTGGATGAAATAATAATCACAAACAAAACAAGCGAGACAAATCTTTTTGATTTGTAGAAAGTAATCTCTGCATCCTCTGAACGAAGTAGGATATAGCCTGAAAGAGGCACCAACATGATGAGCAGTGTTGGATTTTTTAGATCAGCAGCAGTGTGAGATAGTTGTGCCAGATCATTTCCTAGCACATACGAATTTCCAACTATCAGTTGGGTACGATACTCTAGTGAAGTTGAAATTGAATCAAACTGAATTCCTAGTGTTGGTGCAAGCTTGTAGTATATAGAATTGATTATGTTCGGTTCTATGTTTTTAGCTGTCAATTCATCTATTGTTCTGATTTTGTTCTGCGCATAGGAAATTATCTCAAGTGGCTCATGATAAAATAGATTTAATCCACTTCTTTGTTCAACCAGTTTTTTTCCGTCAAATCGTAGTCTGTCTATACCTGTTATTCTTTCCAGTGTTGTAAGGTTATCAGAACTTTGCTTTACAAGAATGATCATGTCCTGGTCTGGTTTGTTGACTGATATAGCTAGTTTTTCAGTCAGATCAATTTGTTGATACAAGGTTGGTTTGGCGTTTTGTTGAATATCTCGATGTCCTTCATTTTGTGGATCGTTTGTATTTACTGAAACTCCATCATTAAGATCAATCTCCACTTGTCTTGTACTCTTGGAACTTTGCGATATTGTACTTGTCTGATCTGGCAATGAATTTTTTTGGACTGTTTTTGCATTTTCGTTATTTATTGCCGATGCATCATTACTTGCAATTGTCAACAAGGAAATTGCAAGTAAACAGAAGATAGAGATTGAGGAAATTCTTGCTTTCAAGTAATTTCCTCCTCTATGCAATTTCTGAAATTGGTTGAATCCTTACCCGAAATGTCATGTACAATGAAATTGTAGAAAATGATTGGTAGTGATTTGAAATCTACAATTACCATTGGGGTAGACAAAACTCTACGAGTAAGGATTCCACCAATCATTAAGATTAGTTAAATTTCGATTATCATTAAGGGGCGGGGAATTAGGGAGGGAGATTTGGTTCCATGATGGCATTCTAATCTTCCACGGATACCGATTTGGAAAGGTCTGTTTTTGCCATTAGATCGCAAGTATTACAGATTAAACTATGTTTTTGATTGTGAAAATATAACTTTTAAAAACTTGCAACAATTACAGGATTTGTGAGGGCTCAACTCTATGAATTTGTCAAAAGGCATAAAATAGAAAGAGACTGTGGTTAGGAAAAATAGAACGTATTGATTCTAAAGTCATGAATGATTCTATGCCAATATCGTTGAATTATTTTGAGAAGAATGAGATCTAAATACGGTAAAAACAAAATCCTTAACCCTATGAATATCAAGATCGATCAATTTGTCATATGAAGAAACTCGATCAGAGCTAATGGATATTTACAAAGATTCCGAAAAGCAATTTTTAGAGGTTAGTGAAATAATTCCATTTATCGATAACCCTTGGTATGTATATTCTCCAAGACTTTACGGACTTTTACATCTGATATGTTCTCAGGTGGAATCTTTATTTTCCCTTATTGGAAACAAGCTACAAGTAAAGCCATAAGATGATCTGAATGGACGGTATGATAAAATAAACAACGGTGTGGAGTATTGGAAGAATGCAAGATTATTCTTGTGAAGGATAAGAAAATAATTCAACCATTCAAAAAAATTACTCAACCTAGTCTTAGGAAAAATCTTACTTTTGGCTGATGGGTTGCTTACAACAGTTCAAAACATGAATTCCCATCGGGCATTAAATATACTACAGTTGGAAACATTATTCACGCATTAGCATCAGCGTATATCATTCATGAAATTGTATATCAAGCAAAATTTAGAGAACCAGCAGACTTGTTAAATCCAATAAATTGGCATGATGAAAATAAGGATTGGATTAACAACCCCAATTTTCTTCTCGGTCTAACCCCCATATAGAAAAGATACGTTCTGAGTTTTTTGTAAACTTTAGAAGATTTTGGATACCTAAAGATGGAGCTCGCGCTGATTAATAATGTAAAATTTCCTTTACCATTTTCCAACAAATCATAACGCACGTAATTACCTAGTCGTGGTGTATTTTTACGAACAAACGGGGGCGTTCTATTTTTACTCTATGTCAATAAAAAATTAGCCCCCAAGACCCGTTACTATAATAGATTTTTCCGACTGCTAGTATTGTACTGTTAGGCTTCCTTTAGTTGTTAACATCTTGATTAAGTCCAAGCCATTCTTTACAATATTCTGTGCATGTTGGCAAAATTGTTGAAGTTGAATATCTGTTTTATCAGTTTGTGCGGAAAACTCTGCATGCACATATGTTGTAGGACTTGTGAATTGTCCAACAATCATGGTTTGATCAAGTTCTTGTATGTTACCTTTTCCATCTTGAGACCATGTGAAATGCTTGAGATTTATAGGTGCAGGTAAAATCGGTCCTTGATTGTACTTGAGGCTAATTACATGAACGTCTATCTCACCATTAGTTATGACTACTTTTTCTGTTAATACTAATGAATTTCCTGCACTGTCTACTATATCGAAGGTTCGTAACTGTGCAGTTAGTCCATCGCAGTGGTGATCATTTCCTGGATAGTACTGATCATCGCCTTGGTTGCTTTCTTGATGATTGTATTGATTACCTGTCTTAGAATGATCTTCGGGATGGGATCGATAATCTATATTGGAGTATTGGCTGCTTCCTTCCTGATATAGAAGATCCGTATTGTGGTGTTGGCCATCTCCTTGGTTGTATTGGTTGTTGTCATGGTCGCCTTGGTTGCTTTCATGGTTGCTTCCTTGACTGCTTTCATGGTCACCTCCCTTATCATCATCATACCCCCAGGTTGTTGTTGTCACTGTTTGAGGCTTTATTGGTCCAAAGACTTTACCGGTAGAGTCCACTCCATATACCAGTACATCTTTACTTACAGGATCAAATTGGTTAAAGCCCTCTGGAGGACTGGTAATAGCAACAGTATTGTAAATCTGTATGGTACTAGATGAAGGGAACAGGTCAAGATTGCCAGTAAATCTAGCCTGTAAGGTTAGGCCGGTTGTTGGAGTGTTTGGTGCAGTGCCAGTTGCAGTATAGTATCCTGTAGAGTTTGTGCTAACAGTGGCCAGTGTTCCAACTCCTGTTCCATTAAATGCTACGGGCTGACCGCTTATGCCAACATTTGCGTTTGTATCAGTCAACCTACCTGTTACGGTAATAGTACCGCCTACGCCGACGTTAGATATTGGATTTAGTGTTAGAGTAGCCGTGTGCTGTATTACAGATATGGAAAGGGGTGCTGATACTGCCTTGTTTACATTGCTGCTGCTAATCAGGCTGGCAAGTATGTGGTTTGTTCCTACTGCCCCAGCACCATAAATGTGGCTTAGAGGACCCCATTTTCCAGAACTGATTGGAATGTTATTGGTAGAAGCCGAGTCTCCCCAAGTAACCGTGATGGTATCACCGCTTGCAGTGTTTGAGGCCGTTCCGTTAATGGATACAGTGTCTATTCCCCACCTTGCCTGGTTGTTTCCTAACGTATTAGATATGACTGGTGTATTGATTGATACCGATGGTGCACCACCAGTGCTGTATGTTTGGATTGTACTTTTTGCATTATTATATAATGAATTTCCAGCGTAATTTGCCTCCAATGTAAGCCCTGATAAGATACTATTTGGTGCATTGCCTGGGCTTGAATATGATCCTCCCCCACTTGTAGATGTGCCAGTTATGGTACCTACGCCAGTTCCGTTAAAGGTGATTGCACCTCCAACAATTCCCATATTGACACTAGTATCTGTAAGGGTTCCTGATGCGACAATGGCCGTTCCAGCTGGGACGTTTGAAATTGGATTGAGTGTAAGGCTTGTGCTATGTGGTATCGTACTGTAACTTGTGGAGGCGCTGGTTGCGATATAATTAGAGTTGCCAATAAAAGTCGCAGTTACGGCAAGGCCGCTTGTTGGGGTGCTTGGTGCAGTTGCAGTTGTCGAAAACGAGCCTGGTTTTCCTGATATTGTGCTGGTTGTTATGATTTTGGTGCCTGTTACTCCATTACCTCCTATGGTAATTGATTCTCCATTTACTCCCGCATTTCCACCATCGGTATCATTGAGTGTGCCAGATATTGTGATAGTGCTGCTCCATGGAGAGTTTGGTATTGGCTGCAGATACAGTGTAACATGATGTTGAGTGGTACTAAAGGGAGAAGATGTTGCAGAGGATGTAAGATATTGGGAATTTCCAGCAAAGTTTGCAGTCACGAGTAATCCACTTAGGAGTGAACTTATTGCAGTTCCAGTTGAAGAGTATGCACCATTAGAAGCTGTGGTGGCAGGTGACAGAATAGCAATGCCACTTCCTGAAAATGATATCGGTACATCGGCAATTCCAGTGCTTGCATCAGTGTCGGTGAGAACTCCAGTGGCAGTTATCTGGCCGCCAAACAGTACATTTGAAATGTTGTTGATTGTAAGTGATGTATGGTGAGCCAATACATTTACAGAGACTGGCGTGCTTGTAGCTATTAGGGTATTTGTACTGTCTATCACAGATCCTACTACCTGTTCAGTCTGGCCAGATGCTGCTGCTAGATATGTATGGGTGACAGGTCCCCAATTGCCAGTAGCGACGGATACCGGAATGCCAGTTGTTGTACTGCCGTCACCCCAGTTTACCGTGATGGTATCTCCAGTAGAAAGACTAGTTGCATGGCCTGATATGCTGACAGTGTCAAGGCCCCACCTAACTGAGGAAGGAGTGGGGCTGTTCAGCGTTATTGATGTTGCTGGAGGAACGGTAGGAGAGAATACTTCAACTCTGTTATTTGATGTATCTGCCACATAGATATTTCCTGAAGCATCAATAGCTAGACCCTCTGGCCCATCAAAGTCACCAGCTGTAGTGCCATGAGAACCAAATTGGGTGACAAGCTGGCCGGTACTTGAAAGAACTACAACGCGGTTATCATTCGAGTCTGCAATGTGCAGGTTTCCTGGAAAGTCAAAGCCTATTCCATAAGGTCCGTCAAGAGGATCAGGTCCGTTAAGAGGAGCAAGTCCTGTTGTGTTTGAGTTGGGAAATTTATTGATGATGGCACCGTTGATACTGTTAAATTCATAGACAAGATTGTTAACCCTGTCACTAGTATAGAAATTACCAGCAGCGTTGAATACTACACCTGATGGTGTCTGTAAAGTACCAACACCAAACTTTGCCACATAGTTACCTGCGCTACTGAATTCCTCTATCCTTTTGTTATTTGCATCTGCCACAAAGATATTTCCAACAGAATTGATAGCTATCCCTAGTGGATTGTTTAGATTGCCATTACCAGTACCAGTTGTTCCAAAGGCTGAAAGAAAACTTCCCGTGTTACTGAATTTCTCGACCCTATCATTTCCTCTATCTACAACGTAAATATTGTCAGAGGAATCAAATGCAATGCCAAATGGATTGATAAACTGACCATTTGCTGCACCCTGACTACCAAAGGAGAAGAGAAAGTTTCCAGTGTTATCAAAAACCAAGATCCTGTTGTTGCCGTTGTCTACCACAAATATGTCACCATTGTTGCTCAGTGCAACATTAGATGGCAGATCCAATAGTAGAGCCTCGTATGAACCAAATGAGTTTATTGAAGCGCCAGAGTTGGAAAACTCTGAAATGTTGTTATTAAAATTATCCGAGGCATAGACATTTCCAGATGAATCTACTGCTACGCCTCTGGGTGATGGTAATCCACTGGTAAATGAGTTTATGGTGGTAGAACCAGAGTTGGAAAACTCTACAAGTTGTCCGTTACCATTATCTGCCACATAGACATTTCCGGACGAGTCAAGAGCTACGCCGGAGGGTGATGATAATCCATTGTTAAATGAGTTAATGGAAGCACCAGAGTTGGAAAACTCTACAATGTCATTATTATTGCTGTCTGAGACATAGACATTTTTAGATGAATCTACAGCTACACCAGACGGTGATGATAGTCCACTGGTAAATGACTGTACGTAACTACCAGAGCTGGTAAACTCTGCAATGCGTGCATTGCCAGAGTCTGCAACGTACACGTTTCCAGATGAATCGACAGCTACACCCTGCGGTGACGATAGTCCACCAGGAGCTGTGCTACCAAATGATTTTATGAAAGTGCCAGAGCTTGCAAACTCTGCAGTGTCATTGTTATCACTGTCTGAGGCATAGACGTTTCCGGACGAGTCTACAGCTACGCCTGATGTTGTGTTGAGTTCTCCAACTCCAAATGATTTTATGAAAGTGCCAGAGCTTGCAAACTCTGCAACACGATAGTTGGCTGCATCCGCCACATAGATATTTCCAGATGAATCTACAGCTACGCCTAATGGGTTATCAAATACAGCTCCGCCGGGAATTCGGGTTATGCTTTTTAAGAAAACATCTTCATTTTGTGCATAAGCTTTGTTTGAGACAGGAGATACAACTAGGACTGTAGATGTGACAAGTAAAATAATCAAGAATATACTTTTGAATAGACTAGATCTCATTTCTTCAACTCTTGTACAAATATCAAGCGCTGCTTCTTTATACCTTTATCAAGTTCAGGCATTATTCTTGATCTGGCAAATTCATTCCAGAATTGACTGAAAATGGATAAGTCGTTAAACAAAGTCATATCCGATAATTTCATATTTTTAATATTAAAAATGTGGTTACATGTCCTTTCAAAAAATTCGGACATGTTTTTAAGTTCCCATTGTTACTGTCCATTTTACTGTCAGCGAGTCGCCGTTATTCAGAGCTATGCCAGTAAATGCCTGGTGAGCAAACATTCCTGCTGAGTTAACGACTGTACTGTTGAAGAGACCAGCTTCGGTTACTGTATTTGCAGTACCACCATTGGTAAATTGTGCCTGCAATACATCTGATACCGGTGCTCCGGTTGTTGCATCAGTCTCAGTCTGTGTTCCAGCTGTCTGTCTTCCCAGCCCCTGAGGTGCCGTTTCTTCTGTACCCATTGTTGAGTTGGTCTTTCCTGCCACTGCACCAGTATGGTTACCAAGTACAATTACGTTGTACACTGCACCACCGGTTGTGCATTGGTTGCTTTTAATCCCAAATACTTTGTAGGATAGACAATCTTCGGCTTGGTTTACAACAACATTGTCTCCTTGATGGTATGCCAAAATGTTTCCTTTTGGATCTGTTACAGTCAAGGTTACGTGTCCCAACATTGGAACTGCTCCTATAGCTTGTGGTTCTGATTGTGCTTTTAGTGTAGAAGGTATTATAGAGGTGAATCCGTAGACTCCCAAGATACCCACTGAAAACACAATAGCGCTGAACAGTGCTATGGTTGTATTTCGTTGCATTACTCACATTCGCTGTAAGATCATATTAAACGTCTTGGAAAATATCATTGATAACAAGGGCCAATTTGGCAATATCCTATTTTGCTGCTATGCCAACACTTTCGTTTAATTCAACAGTATAACTCTTCTTTGCTGGAGTAGTTGGTGTGGAAAGGGATGGGTTAGTAGCAGGAATGGGTGATGGTCCTCCAGTGGTTGCATTAGACTGTGTTAATTTACCAGTATTTGGTGCCAAAGTGGAACTAGAAAGAATTGCCAGTATTGCAAAAGCTACTGCAATTCCAATCCCAATTCCTACAATAGATTTCTTGTTCAAATGTTAAGATCTGTACTCTAGTCTTTCTTTTTGGATATAAACATTAATTGAAGGCCAAGAGAATTGAACGAATGCTTTTATCATTATTATTAAAAATAATTTGCATGGTAAGATGTTATGGAAAGAACAGTCTTTTTCTTTTTTTGGGTCTTTCTTTCGTCGTGGTTTTTGTTTTTTTTGAGAATATTCCAAATGTCTTTGCAGACGACCAGGTGCTGATTACAAAGACAGGTACTCTGAATCACGTAATCTTTGACGGCAAATGGACATTCTATACAGAATGGAAGGAATCAAGTCTTAATGACCTTGTATATAATGACACCACCAGAATAGAGCTGAGATCAGCTCACCAAGACAATTATCTGTATTTTATGATTGATGCACTGACTCTAACTAACTTTGTAAAAAATGTAGATAAAGCAATCGTCTGCCTAGATGCAAATGATACCAAGGTACAGATACCGGATTCTAATGATTATTGTTTTATTGCAGTACTGAACGGCAAAAATTCTTTTGTGTTGCAGGGAGGCTCGCCCTTGGAGTTGACCAATCATTACAAGATAATTCCAAGTCAGGATGGTTTTATTGCAATTGGCGGCATCTCGGATCAAAATGACAGATACACCCCCATTCCACATGCATCATATGAGTTTAGAATTCCAATTGATCTGGTGGGAAGATCAGATATTTACCGGATCTATGTCGGAGTTTATGATTCCCAGTCTAACACAGTTTATTCATATCCGCGCGACATTGGTTCAATTACTCCTCTAAAGATTCCAAGTCCTAGTCAGTGGGGGATGATGATCTCTCCTGACAAGTCACTTCCAGAGTTTCCATTACCTACCATCATACTTCCTATTGCATTGTCAATCACTCTATACTTTACAAGATCCAGATTTAGATAGTATCACAAGCTGAGTTTTTGATGCAATCTCTTCAAAACCTGAATTCTAGCATAATAAGATGTAGAAAGTGTCCCAGACTTGCATCTTATATTAGAAAAGTCGCAAATGAAAAAGTAAAACGATTCAATAATGAAAGATATTGGGGAAGGCCTCTTACTGGTTTTGGAGATTTTCACGCACGATTATTGATTATAGGACTTGCTCCGGCTGCTCATGGAGGAAACAGGACTGGAAGGATGTTCACAGGTGACAGTTCAGGAGACTGGGTTGCCAAAGCTCTTTATGAGAATGGTTTTGCTTCTCAACCAACAAGCCTAAGGGCTGATGACGGATTGAAGTTAATTGATACATACATCACTGCATCAGTTAGGTGCGCACCACCACAAAACAAGCCCACCAGAGAAGAATTTGAAAACTGTTTTCCCTATTTGATAGAGGAATTTTCTTTACTAAAAGAAGTCATAGTAATAGTATGCCTTGGAAGGATAGCCTTTGACACCTGTTGCAAACTGTTGCACATAAAGGGCATTGATTTTGCGCACGGCAAATCATTTACACACCAACATTTGACAATAATCTGTTCTTATCATCCAAGCAGGCAAAATACCCAGACGGGTCGTTTGACATGGAAACAGTGGTCAATGATATTTGTAAAGGCTAGAAAAATTCTAGACAATAAATGGGATTGGGATGGATCTACATAATAAAACGAATCAGAATTTTGTTATAAGGTAAAAAGAAGACGTTCTCGCCCTTTCCCATCCGAGTTCCCCTACTCGTATGTTGATTGTGACGATACGCCGGAGGGTGATGGAACTGATGGGAATCTGTCGCCAATTTGTTGCTCTGCAACTGCCGATGCTTCTTGGAGTATCTTATCGGTCTCTTCGCTTGAGACATCCGATTCTACATTAAAGTCTCCTCCTGCAAGTGAGTCCATCATGAGTCCGTTGAGTGTCTGGGTCATTGCGTTTAGCTCGGAATCTGCTTCTGGCATGAATCTTCCAAGGGATGATTTGAGTCCCTTCATTGTTGACATTGCTGGAGCGATTGCTACCATTGCATCACCTAGGTCGTGTATTGTTGTTAGACGCAATTGTACCTGCTCTAGTGCCATTCTAGCATTTCCTAGCATCTTTGTGACCTTTCTTATTTCGGCAAGCTCATTGGACAGAACTCTGCTTGTGCTCGCGTCGTGTTGTTGCATCGCGGCTACGATTCGCTTGAAAAGCTGTTCATCTCTTTGTCTTAGCTTTGTCAGCATAGAATCCATCTTCGATATTTGACCCTGTAATTTGTTCACAGCGCCCTCAATTCTAGGTTTGAGTGCACCCTGTGGTTTTACAGTTTCACGTAATTTTTCAGAAAAACCTACAGACTCGGGACGAGTCCAGGTCTTATCGAAGCCGGTCATGCGTGCTAGTTTTAAAGTTAGTTCTTAATTGCCGGTGTATATTATCATCAACTCTAGGCTAAATTTAGCTCACAAAATGTAAATCTGCCATAACTGGTTTGAAAGTGTGGCAAGAATAGCAATCTTTGATTCAGGTCTGGGCTCGCTTTCTATAATAAAACCAATTCAAAAAAAAATCAGGTCAGAAATAATCTATTTTGCGGATCAAGATAGCTATCCATACGGTACAAAGTCATCTAGAGAACTGCAAACAATTATCAAGTCAACCATTAAGAAATTGGAAGAAAAATTCAAGACGGATTTGATAGTGGTTGCGTCAAACACACCATCACTTTTGCTAAATCCAGAAAGACAATCAAAAATTTTAGGAGTATATCCACCACTAAAAAGCGCTGCAAAAAAGACAACTACAAAGTCAATAGCAATTCTTGCTACCAGATCAGTTGTAAAAAGCAAAAAATTACAAAATTACATCAACCGTCAAGTTCCCAAGGGAATACAGGTAACCAAGATTGATGCATCGTCACTTGTAGATCTTGTAGAGTCTGGCAAGTTTATCTCTGAGAAAGAATTTTGCAAGAAAAAGATTAGAGAGGTTCTAAAGGTAATTCAAAAGAAAAGAGTTGATGTGATTACCTTATCGAGTACACATCTTCCATTTCTTTTACCAATGTTAAAGAAAACTTTTCCCAATGTAACATTTCTTGATCCAGCAGATTCTGTAGCTGATAAGGTTGCAATGCTACTAAAGAATAAGAAATCAAGTATGTACAAATTAAAGATCTTTGCTTCTGGCGATATCAAAGATTTTCAAAAAAAGCTGCAAAAATTAGGAATCAGGAACAAAGTATTTCAGTTATGAAGTGATTTTGGCCTTTCTGTACCCGTGGCTAAAAGTTTTGTCATAGAGTCTTGAATATTCATAATGCTTTGGATTTACAATGTCTCCAATAATTATAATTGCAGTTTTTGTAATTTTTTCATCTCTAATCTTTTTTGCAATGTTGTCTAGTGTACCTGTTATTACTTTTTCATCTTTCCAGCTTGCTCTATAGATGGCAGCTACTGGAGTTGATTTTGTATAACCACCCTTGATAGCCTCCTTTACAATATCCGATATTAGATGAACGCTTAGATAGAATATCATTGTGGCTTTGTGTTTTGCAAGCTCTGAGATCTTCTCCCTCGTTGGAACCTTTGTTCTTGATTCAGCCCTTGTTACAATAATAGTTTGAGTGACTCCTGGTAGAGTAAGCTCACATCCTAATGCAGCTGCAGATGCCAAGAAGGAAGTAATTCCTGGTACTACCTCAAACCCTATTCCATCTTTTTTGAGGTTATCAGTCTGCTCCCGTATTGCGCCATAGATTGAAGGATCGCCATCATGTAGTCTCACGACCAGTTTTCCTTTCAGTGCATTGTCTCGTAACACTTCAAAAATCTCTTCTCTTACCAACTTTGCAGCATCATACAGTTTGGCCTTTTTGCATAGCTTTACTATCTCAGGTGGAATCAACGAGCCCGAGTATACCACAACATCTGCTTTTTGGATTAATTTTTTGGCCTTTACTGTTAAGAGTTCTGGATCTCCAGGGCCGCAGCCTACAAAGTATACCTTAGCCACGCTTTACCACCATGATTGAAAAGTACTTGCTGGTTAACGTGTCCTTTGTAACCTCGCCAAGCGTTAATTTCTTGACAATCTCTTCATTTGTTCCTACGTCTTGAGCTATAGCAAAAAGCGAGCTATCAGGAAATCCAGCTTCTCTGAGTAATGTAATTACTTGATCAAAATATCTTCCATCCTTAAGAAATATCATGGTATCACAGTTCTTTGCAGTCTCTTTAACTCTAGAAAGGTCATAACATGCAGGTATTACTGCAACTGTTTCATCGCCTTCTGCTATGCTTATTCCCACCTTGGAAGCAAACGCAAACATGGATACTATTCCAGGAATTACCGTTATTTTGATCTCAGGATATTTTAGCTTGAGTTCGCGTTGCAGGTAAATCCATGTGCTGTATAACGATGGATCCCCTACTGTAAGGTATACAACATTTTTTCCGTCTTTTACTTTGTCAGCTATCATACGTGCGTTGTTTTGCCAAGTATTTTCCAGAATTTCTCTATCTTTTACCATGGGAAATACCAAGTTTTCTACATCAGGTTTTTTAGAATTGTTAACTAGTGATGATATTATTGAATATGCTATGCTTTCTTTTCCTTCCTTTGAAGTTGGGCACATTATTACGTCAGCATTCTGAATAGCCTTTACTGCCTTTACGGTAAGAAGATCTGGATCACCTGGACCACAGCCTACACATGTTAGTTCTGCCATTTAGAAAAACCTCCACAGCACCTAATTAAAAGCTAGATTTTTGTTGCAGATATTACAGTGACTGGATTTCTGGCAAGCATCATAGTACCGGTAGATGTCTTGCGGCTCTTGGATATTGTGACTTGAGTTATATCAACGGATGAAAATTGGAGTTTTTCAATAGTTGAAAGTACTGAATAAAGAGTCTCAATCAAGATAGTTCCTATTATGATACGTCCCCCTTGCTTGAGCTTACCTTCGCAGAGTTTTAGTATCTCAGATGTTTCACCTCCTGTTCCTCCGATAAAGATGACATCAGCTAATGGAAGTTCTGAAATTTTTTCTAGTGCATTTCCTAAAATGATTGTAACATTTGAGATGCCAAACTTGTCCAAGTTTTTCTTGGTAAGTTCTATTGCTTTTGGATCAATATCAATTGCAAAAATTTTCCCCAGTGGTCCTATTTGATAGGCAACTTCCACTGACACAGATCCGCTTCCACATCCAACATCATACGCTACCTGACCTTCACAAAGCCTACCTTTACTAATTTGGATTACGCGTGCTTCTTCTTTTGTAATTGGTACTTCTTCCACTCTCTCAAATAGTTCATCAGGAATACCAGGAGTTTTATGTTTCCACATCTATAATCTGTATGAAATTCTATTTCGTATTTAGTACTACCTAATGTACTACGATGGCTGAACTAACAGCAGAATTAATGATTGTATTTATCAAAATCCAGCTAAATATGAACATAAAGAAATAACTTCCAATGCCTGTAGTGATGAGTTTTCGTTTATCTGATAGTGGTAATGGCACTCGAAAAGATTTGGCAATACCATATGAAACGATAAACATTACAATCATTATTCCAAATCCCACAAACGTCCTCTGGCTTACTTCCATGGAACTTCCAAATATGGTAGAAATAGCACCAGCTAGTATTCCCAAGCCGACACGTAGCCAAAACACCTTGTCAAGACCGTGCTTTATCCTTGATTCGTCAGTATCAGTAACCTGCGGTTCCCCTGGAGGCACATCCTGTGTAGGATTCTCGTTTGGCTCTGGCTTTTTGTTATCATCTTTTTTCTTTGGATGTTTTACCAACTAAATTTTCAAACTCACTCAGTGAAGCCTGTGTAAATATTTACCGTTATGAGATTAAGGCATTAATTATTGGAATTTAACACCAAAAATGTCACGTCCAAGTGTAGAAATGTCCTTTTACTTCAAAACTCTAAACTCTTGCAATCCTAGATGTCAGACTACTGGTATTGGAGTGATAGCATAATCTATGAGAAGCATGGATTGTCGAGTCCGTATTCTCTGTATTGAAGAGTCTTCGGTGATCACGTGATGGAACACGAGTGACAGAACAGGAAAAGGAACTAGAATTGATCTCTTGTAAACAGATTCATGAACATGTAGTAGAGGGGGGCAGGATGCGATCTGCTTAAACTATGGAGTTGGTCTACAAAGCATGTTATAATTACCAGCTTTTTTTATCCTTGTAAATATCATAATCTCTTTGTTGAAGGCATTCAAGTCAATGAAACAATTGATTTGGTTGGAAATTTCTTGAATACATCATATTTTTTGGATATCGCAGATCGGGTTACATTAGATGTATTGAAGTTGCATGTGGAGGCTTGAGGGAGTGCGTAATTACAAATTCAGACTGTATCCTAACAGTGTCATCAAAGCAAGGCTTGGTGCCACATTAGAAGCCTCTCGCTGGCTGTACAACTACCTTTTGAGTAAGAACTTACGATCCAAACAAGACATGCAGTTTGCACTAACAGAACTCAAGGAGACCGAGACATGGTTGAAACTATACCACAGCAAGATGCTCCAGATGATACCGCATAGGATAGACAGTGCAAGGAGATCATTGATAGAAAAGAAAAAGAGGGGATATGTTGTGGGTCAGCTACAATATGCAATAAGAGATGAATGGAACACGTTTGTCTACAACCAATCCGGATTCAGCATCGAGAAGCATGGTAACGCTGATCTGCTCTGGCTCTCAAAGATAGGATGGATGGAGATAAGATTACACAGACCACTAGATGGTAATATTAAACAAATAACCATAACAAAGAAGACTGGAAAATGGTATGCCATAATTACCGTAGAGATGCAACCAGTCTTGCCTAAACTCATTGATATAAAGAAAAGTGTTGGTATCGATGTTGGTATTAAGAACTATACATATGACTCGGATGGAAATGTAACACCAAATCCACAAAACTTGGAGAAGATGTTAAAGCCACTGGTAAGAGCACAAAGAAAGATGTCCAGGAGGGTCAAGGGCTCAAACAACTACAAGAAGGCAAAACGATGGTATCAAATTGTTCATGAACGCATTGCCAACAGAAGAAGGGATTTCCAGCACAAACTTTCTACGTATTATGCCAGAAATTATGATGTTGTCTTCATGGAAAAGCTGCACTTGCAGAACATGGTAAAAAATCACAATCTTGCTCGAAGAATTATGGATGCAGGATGGGGTTCATTCAAAAATATGGTTGAGTACAAATGTATGGAAATCGATGTTAAGTCACGAAATTCAACAATCGATTGTTCCAGATGCGGGCACAAAGTCCCAAAGGTACTTGCCATAAGAATTCACCATTGCGACCAATGTAGTTTATTCATTGATCGCGACCACAACGCAAGCCTCAATATACTCAAGCGAGGACTGGCGTTGTGGAATTTACCGATGGAACATCGGGAAGTCACGCCTGTGTAGATCTCACCGAGGTCATGGAAGCAGGAAGAAGTCCTACTGCAAGGGTAGGATAGTTCACAATGTTTGGTTGAAGCCTACTATAGTAAGAGTATATTTTGGAGTGATAACACATCTCATTATGACTCTTGCAGGAATTGAGCTTTGTTATCTGGTAAATGAGATAGCTAGCAAGACAAAGGATTACTATGTTAGCAATATTTACGGCATAACGCGCAATAGTCTCCTCTTCAAATTACATCATCCTGAAAAACCAGACATATTGCTAATGTTTTCCACATTCGGACTTTGGATTACTAATGTGAAGATAAGTCAAATGGAGGAGAACAGACTGGTGAAGAGACTCAGAAATGATCTCTTACGTGCAAGAATCATCGATGTTAAACAAATTGATAGTGAGAGAATAGGTCAGATCACATTTAGCGGTTTTAATCAGGAGTTTGTCCTAATTGGAGAATTTTTTGGAGATGGCAACATTATCTTATGCAACAAAGAGCTAAAGATCTTGTCATTGTTTCATTCAATTAATGTAAGACATAGAAAACTAGGGGTAGGCCTGACATATGTTCCTCCACCATCAAGCGGTTTGAATATTTTTACGGTGACACAAAAAGATCTTGAAGCGATGAGATCTGCATCTACTGCTGCTGTAAGATGGATTGGTAGGACCCTTGGATTACCCTCTAAATATGCTGAAGAGATAATGAAAATTTCCAACATAGATGGACAGAGATTAGGAAATACATTATCTAGTGATGAAGTTGCCACAATATATCAAGCTGCAAAAGAAACAATTGGAAAAGTTGTAAATGGTAACCACGATACATACATTGTTCGTGATGACAAGAGTGCAGATGTATATCCTATACCACTTGGAGATTTTTCACAAAAAAATGTTAGTAAGGTGTCTAGCTTTATGGAGGGGCTGGATTCGTTGTTTTCTGAAAATCTTTTAGAGCAAGGAAAGACAACACAGACTGATACCGTAAGTCAAAAAATAACAGAATTTGAGCACAAGCTTGAAGAACAAAATAAAGCAATCTTGCTAGTCAAACAAAGAGCTGAATCAATATCCAAAGTTGCTAAAGCTCTACTAGATTCAGCATACACTG
>JBOGQT010000016.1:0-44772 GCA_050749105.1 Nitrosotalea sp.
ACTTGTCTACATCTATTGCAGCCATACAGCCAAACCCAGCTGCGGTAACTGCTTGTCTGTATCGATGATCATGTACATCACCTGCGGCAAAAACTCCATCTACATTAGTGTGCGTGTGGTTTTTGAGTGCAATGTATCCTTGTTCATCTAGCTCAACTTGACCTTTGAATAATTTAGTATTTGGTTCATGGCCTATTGCAACAAACAAGCCGCCGACATCCATGGTCTCTTGCTGGTTGGTTGATACATTTCGTATCATGATCTGGTTTACTTTTTCATTTCCTTTGATCTCTTCAATTGTTGAATTCCAGTGAAATTTGATCTTGTTGTTTTCAAATGCCCTGTCCTGCATTATCTTACTTGCTCTCAGCTTGTCTTTTCTGTGAACCACATGAACGTTTTTTGCAAACTTGGTAAGAAACATGGCCTCTTCCATGGCAGAATCCCCACCGCCTGCCACTACTATCTCCTGATTTCTAAAAAACGGACCATCACAAGTAGCACAGTATGATACACCTTTTGCACTGAATTCTTGCTCTCCTTTTGCACCAAGTTTTCTGGGAGTTGCGCCAGTTGCAATTATGACAGCATCTGCTTCATATTCTTCCGAGTATGTTAAAACCTTGAATGGCTTTCTTCTAAAGTCTACATTTACTACTTCATCATCGATGATTGTAGTACCCATTCTTTCTGTTTGCTTTCTCATAGTGATCATTAGTTCTGGACCCATGATACCTTCTGAAAAACCTGGATAGTTTTCAACCTCTGTGGTAAGCATTAACTGGCCGCCAGGTAATATTCCTGATATTATCAGGGTATCGCGTTTGGCCCTTGATGTGTAAATGCCCGCAGTATATCCTGCTGGGCCTGCTCCAATTATTATGACGTCAAACTTTTTCTTTGTTTCTGGTTTTTTGCTCTCAGCCTTGATTTCTGCTTGCACAAACAAAATTCATTTCAGTTCATATTTAAATTATACATCCAGATTTCAAAGATTGTCTAGTATCGTCTGATGGCGCTTGCATAACTTGCCAACTTCTATCTGTGCATGCAAAAGTTCCTCTTGCCAGTGTGCATTGTGCAAGATACATTCCTTTGATTCGCAAAAAGTGGTGCCTGTAAGATAGTAAAATATGGCTTGCAAAGCATATCCTCTTACAACCACATGAATTCTCTCATCGTTATACTCTAGAAACCTCCCCTTGAACTCGTGCTTGATTGCATCTAAATTCAGGCCCTGTGACATTTTTTCGTGCAACTGTAAGTAATATTCACGAGGCTTGGCAGGCGCCTCAATTATTCCTGTAGTTGAGATGATTGATGGATTGGAACATATCACAGCTCTACCATGATATCTATAGTCATCATAGTCATAGCTACAAGTGAGTCTTGTTGTAAATATGAGATGAAAGTTATCACTTGATAATTCTGAATCATGTATGGCATTTCTAAAAATATTCTGAAGTTCAAAACCGTCATACAACACAATGTTGTTTGCAGCCTCTTTTTCTTCAAATGCAATTTCTTCTACTGTGGGATTGTGTCTTTCAAATGGAACATAAGGATTGAAAATTCTACACGAAGCTAGCTGGTAAGGGATCCTCTCTTTTATGTTGAAATGTTGGAAAAAATTCTGACGCACTTCAGTCTCTATTCTACTTTGTTTCCAGATGAATTCAGCAAGATCTTTTATCTTTATCTGAGGTACACTTGGCTCGTCGTACAAAAATATCTTAGATATTTTCAATAAAGAAAAGATGGTTTAGGTTGATTTATCTTCTTAGTTCTTTTATCTTGGCTGCTGTAATCTCAGCTGCTTTCTTGCCTGATAATAACATGGAACCATATGTTGGACCCATTCTTGCAATTCCATATGTCTCAGTTACAGACATTCCAGCAGCAATAAGACCGGGGAATACTTCACCTGTATGGTGTACTACCTTATTCTCGCCGTCATCGACCCACATTGGATCCATGCCTTTCCAGTCAACGAGTTTTCTATCTACTAATCTTTTTACAGCTACCGAGTCGTGACCGGATGCATCTATGACAATCTTGGATTCCAAGGCAACAGGATCAACACATGTTATGTTTCTTGGAAGTGCTGACACTGGCATCCAATTTACTACAATGCCGGCTACTCTGCCATTCTTCAATATTAAATCGTCAAACTTTGTTAGATTCAAGAATTTTACTCCTGCATCGCAGGTAGCGGCTATTAATTTTGAAACTGCGTGAGGTCCTGGTGTGAGGTATAGTCCTTCTCTTACCTTTTTGTAAGGAATTCCAAGCTCATCCCAAATTTTTTGTGCTGGTGCTCTGACTGTTACTGGATTCATCATGTATCCACCCAGCCAGTATCCTCCTCCGAGGTAGTTGTTTTGTTCTATTACCAGTGTTTTGAATCCCATCAACGCAAGTTCTCTACTTGCAGTCAAACCTGCTGGGCCTGCACCTATGACTATCACATCAGAATCTGCTCTATCTACAAGCACTGAATGAAATTCATCGGCAATGGCTCGTGTGATCTCTTTCTCGTCCACATCTGCGAAGATTTTAGGTACTTCTGTTTCTACACTCTTCTGCATGAAAACCATCCTTCGGGAAGTACATTAATAGTTTGCTTCTTTGAAAAACACCTTACTTTGGGCATCTACGTAAATTTTTTTGATTAATTTAAAACTAGTTTCTAAACTTCAGTGACCTAGTAACGCGATAAAAAAATAGAAGACTAGCAAATTTACTAAAGTTACAATTGATCCAATTTTTAGAAATTCAAAGAACGTAAATGCCTTGATTTTCTTCGAGTCTGATGCTTGAATTATGATGACATTGCTAGCTGCTGCAAGGATTGTAAGATTTCCAGATATGGTACTTGCTGCTGCAAGCATCATCCATTGAGGTACGTCGTTGCTGGTAAATCCATTATTTACCATTACATAGTGATACAGTGCAACAAATGGAACGTTACTTAATACCTGACTTAGCGTTACACTTGTAGCCGCGATTATGGCATTACTTTGTAGCAAATCGTGTGGATTTGGAGAAGGTATGTGCTTCATTATCATGGGTATTGCTCCTGAGGACCAAACTGCTGCGGTAACTATGAACATTGCAGCAAAAAATATCAAGACTGAATAATCCACATTTTGCATTATCTCTCTGCGTTCCTTACTTATGGCATAGATTATTGCTGCGCCAGCTAGTGCTACCACGCTTATGCTTATATTCACAATTTGTAGAAAATGAAGCGCTTCTGTAACAAAGAAACCAATGATGGTTGCAACAAGCACGCCTATGGAAATTTTTGCAAGTCTTTTGTTTTCTATTGTGGAATGATCTAAAACAATACTCTGATAGTCTACAAGAACAAGTTCTTTCTTGAAATAAAAACGCAGTACATAGTATGTCAAAAATAAGTTGATAATTGTGGGTATGGCAAGAAACTCTAGAAAATTAGTAAAAGGAAGTGTTATTCCACTTTGAATTGCAATTAAAAGATTTTGCGGGTTGCCAATAGGTGTCATGGCACTCCCAATTGTAATGCTAAATGCAAGTGATATTAAAAATACCGCTGGTCTGATATTCAGCTGTCTTGATATGTATACAACAAGCGGTATGCCAATTAGCGCTATTGTATCATTTACCAAGAAAGCAGAAAGAACTCCCATGCCAACAATAAAAGTCATAAGTAACGTATTGACTGATTTTGCTTTTGAAAGCATCTTGACTGCAAGCATCCTTAAAACTCCTGATTTCTCAAGGGCAGAAACTATGCTAAACATGCCAAAAAGAAACATTATGACATCAAGTTGCACTGCCTTAAAGGCAGACTCTGGGCTGATTATTTGAAAACCAATCATTAACGCAGCTCCAATTAACATCGACACCCAGATTGGTATCTTGAATCGTGTTCTACCAACTATTAGTATGTAGATAAACACAAAGATTGCAAGGGAGATGTATTCTTTCACGACTGCCAGTCCTACTAGTGTCTCCGAATTAATCTTATTTCAAAACCCAAAAAATATGCTTTAAAAAGTATCTATGGATTGAATTTGATTTGATTAATGTGTAAACAAAGTAACTAAGAAGTTTACTCAGTTTACAAATTCGTCTTCAAATGACTTGATACATTCCCTGATGTGCATCTTTTTTGGAGGATTCTTGAATGCGTAGGCCGAAATAATATCTGCTTTTCCAAGATCCTTTTTAGCTAACGAGTCTTTTGCAGCTCGTAGCGAATCAACTATTACATTACAACCATTTGTACTGTCGCTTGTTCTAAGGGAGAGATCCATCTCTATTGCAGAACCAAGAAACCCCTTGGCCTCCATCCAGTAATAGCTAACTCTGGAATCACCAAGCTGCTCTGCATATTCTGTTGTGCCTGCAGTAGACCTGAAAGGATGAGGCGACTCTATTGCAATAGACTCTGTCTTGATGTTGCGCTTTCTCTCTCTTGTTTCTTCAGCCATGGTATTCATGGTGTCTTGGTTTCCTCCAACGTCAAGCTGATATGCTTTCTGAACTTTAATCCCACGGCTTGTCATAAAGTCTATCATTCCGCGATGAAAAGCAGTACCACCAAACTGACTCATTAGATCATCTCCTAAAAT
The DNA here is from genome assembly GCA_050749105.1 of Nitrosotalea sp. GTDB lineage: Archaea > Thermoproteota > Nitrososphaeria > Nitrososphaerales > Nitrosopumilaceae > Nitrosotalea. Next base: position 4,620 of record JBOGQT010000016.1, read on the forward strand.
CATTAATCCCTTTGCCTCAAACGCTTTTTGTGTCTTGTCAGTTACGGTCTTGGCAGAGGTAGCATTAAAAAAAGAACATCCTGCATCTAATGCAGCTTCAGCATATTTTTCTGACGTTTTATCCAAACCTGAAGAAATTACATTAACCAGAAAGTCTGGCTTGGCCGCCTTGAGAGATTTCACAAATTCTTCATGACCTACAGATTTTGTCTGACCGTTCTGATTGATGTAAGAAGGTATAGCATCTGACATTATTCCAGGCTGAATTACTATGTCTGCAAAGTCTGTCTTGTAACCTGTAGTTACTTGTCCAATCTTCTTTCCTACCTTGGAAGAGTCAATGTCGAACATTGCTGAGATCGTTATATCGTTTAATGTTAGACCTGCAATCTTTGGATGCCAAAGTCCTTCGGCTGAATTTTTGTAAAATTCTAATCCCTTTACCAGAGTTGATGTTACATTACCAAGTCCAGTAACTGCAACCTTGATCTTGTCTGGCACGCAATTTTTTCTTGCCGGTCTTCATTTAACTCTTTTCTGCTATTGCCCCTGTTAGCTTTTCCTAATGTGGTTGTTATTCATATGTAAAATGAAGCGGAAAATCTTGCCACAATCTCTTTTGGCAATGCATATCTGGCGTCTACTTTAAAATTTATATGCACTTCGCAGAGTATCTATCAATAATTGAGCAAGACAAACCTTTCTCAGTCTAGGCCTGATAACCTTCCAAAGCCCAAAATACGATGGGGGCTCCTAGAGGAAGCTGAAAAATTTGCAGAAATGGTAAAACTCTTCAGACAGGGAAAGATCAGCCGTGATGATCTGCGAAGATTCAGACTCCAGCATGGCGCATATGGCAGCCGAATGACTGATGATTACAGCATGATTCGTATCAAGATCCCAGCTGGCGAAGTTTATCCAGAACAACTAGAAAAAATTGCCGAGCTAAGCGAATCGTTTTCAATTGGAAACGCGCACGTCTCTACGAGACAGAATTTTCAGCTTCACTGGGTTGCACTAGAAGATGTTTCTGAGGTCATGAGGGGACTGGCAGAAACTGGATTGACATCAAGAGAAGCATGTGGTAACTCAGTAAGAAATGTAATGTGCGGTCCACTTGCAGGTGTATGCCCTGATGAAATATTTGATCCAACTCCATACGCATTGTCTACTGCAAAGTTTTTACTACGAAATTCTATGAATCAATCTCTTCCAAGAAAATTCAAGCTCAATTTTACCTGCTGTGAAAAGCATGGTATGGCAAGGATAGTGGATATAGGCCTTATCCCACAGAGGATGGAAATTAACGGAAAATTGCAAAATGGATTCAAGGTTTTCTTGGGCGGAGGACTAGGGGCTCAGTCATTTGTAGGGCACCAGCTTGAGGCATTTACACCCGAGGAAGATTTACTATATACTATAATTGCAGTGATTAGAGTCTACGACAGAATGGGTAACCGTGAAAACATGGCACGAAACAGAATGAGGTATCTTGTTAATGAACTTGGATGGGAAAAATTCCAAAATATTGTACTAAAAGAAAGGACAATGGTAAAACTAACACAATCCGTAGTGGTAAAACTTGATCTTGATAAAACTCCACAAGTTCTAAACAAGGTCTCGATTAGTTCTGAAATGCCTTCATCTCCACCTGGGCTATCTAGGTGGCTCAAAACTAACACTGTGAAACAAAAACAACAAGGCTATAGTGCAGCATTTCTCACTCTGGAATCAGGTGACATCACCGCAAGCCAGTTACGAGCGGTTGCTGATATGGCAAGAGAATTTTCTGCAGATGGTACAGTCAGAAATGGTTTTGTCCAAGATATTGTATTTAGATGGGTAAGAAACGAAGATCTTCCAAGACTTTACGCTAGACTACTAGAGGTAGGACTTGCAAATCCAGGCGCATTAACAATGGCATCAGTTGTGGGGTGTTCAGGTACTACATCGTGTAACTTGGCATTGACAAACTCTCACAGGCTTGCAAAGGAAGTTCAAAGAAAATTCCTTGAGATGAAACTTGATGAAGACAGTGATCTGCATGATTCTACAATAAAGATAAGTGGCTGTCCAAATTCATGTGGTCAGCATGAGATAGCTACAATCGGATTTTATGGTGGTGGGGGAAGGCTTGGAAAGGACATGTATCCACAATACACAATGCAGCTTGGTGGAAGAGCAGATGAGCAATCCATGCTAGGCATAACAACCACAAAAGTTCCTGCAAAAAGAGTCATTCCAACAATTTTGAAAATAATTGAGATCTTCAAATCTGAGAAAAGGTCTGGTGAGACGCTGGATTCTTGGATTCACAGGGTCATTGAAGGAAATGGAAGTAAGGTCAAGTCACTTAATGACATCAAGGAACTACTAAAGTCAGTTGTCATGCCCCCAACAATCCAACAAGACCAAGACTTTTACGCTGATTATGGCAATGATGGAATCTATCATGCCAGAACTGGAAAGGGCGAATGCGCTGCTTGAGCAAAGAAAAGACTACCAGAATAACAATTGATGCCGATACGTTACGTTCTGAGATCAGAGACAAGAGCGTCAGGGTACTTGACATAAGAAAAGAAGAGGACTATAAACAAGGACACATACCAGACGCAGTCAATTTCCCTCTATCCAGTCTTCTTGCTGATGATAGTCCAGAAAAAATCCTCCAATATGCCCAATCTTTTGGTATTGGTGATGAAACACCAGTTGTTGTATATGATGACACATTTGGTGCTCTGGCATCTAGAGTAGCATGGACACTTCAGTATATTGGTCATGAAGAAGTCTCCTTGCTGGATATCACTTATGGTGCATGGAAAAAACTTGGACTTGAGACAAACGTCGAGTCCCCTTCTCTTAGCAAGAAGACACATTCCATAAATCTGCAGCCGCAGATTCTTGCAACTGCTGATTATCTCATGCCAGCCAAAGAAAAAGGCGCTGTGTTGATGGATAACAGGGAACGACTCAACTTTCTTGAGCATCATATACCTGGTGCCATTAACATTCCGTACCGAATGCTTGCCTCTTCTCAAAACATACTACGAGGAAAGGACGAATTAAAAAGGCTCATGCAAAACAGAAACATATCTTCTGACTCTGAAGTGATTACATATTGTGGCAGTGTCGGCACACTTTCCGGATTGGGTTATTATGCGTTAAAATCAATAGGAATTCCAAACGTAAAACTTTATGTTCGCTCGTTCAAAGAATGGGAATCACTTGATAAGCCAATTGAGAAACAAAAAGACGCAAACTATTGGGATCTATCTGCAGAATAGTCTTCTTTAGGTATTTTGTGCAGTCTCGCTTCTTAGTCTTTGCATGACCTGACTTTCAATGTGGTCAAACATCTCTATCATTTTTTGTTTGTTTGCTTGCAGGTACCCGTAACCCTTGTCAAGCAATCTAGCTTTGAATAATCTGATATCTCTGTGTTCTTCAAAAAAATGTTCTATCATCTGTGCACCACTTCTGCTGGGATCTATGAACGCATCCATTTTTGCAATGACTTCATTGACATCTCCTTTTTCTATTGCATTTTTGACAGCTTGCACTGCTTCGCTAATTGCTTTTAGGTGCTGAATCAATAAAGGATTAGTCTTTTTTGTTGTACCAAACAACCCTTTCTTTTCAACACCTATTTTAGCAGCTAAATCTGGTGCAATCTCATATTCTTCTACTTTTGTCAAACCAACGTTTGTTTCAACTTTTACCAAGAGTCCTTTTTCCAACAATTTTCTTGCAGCATCTTCAACTTCTGCTTTACCTAGCATGGTTGTCCAAACTATCTGTCCAACCTTGTGATATCCTTGTCTTACGGATTCTAATACTACAACTTCAACAATTCTTCTGTAGCCTTCATCAGCTTTGGCATTTTCAAAGTCTCTGTCTCTTACTGCCTTCTTTGCATTCTTTACATCAATCTCGATTGAACGTTTCAAGGCTTCAATGGATTCTGAAACTTGATTGAGAAGAGAATGATAACATGCCTTGTTATACCAAAACATGCCATCTGTTGGATTAGTTTCAATTGCTTTTTCTACACATGATAGAGCTTTTTCATAATTTTTTTGTTTATAGTAGATGAGACTTTTCAGGTTCCATGAATCTGAATTTGTAACATCAATTTCGTGAACCTTGTCAAAAGATTCCATGGCACCAGCAAAATCGCCTATGTGAAATCTAGCATATCCCAATTTCAAAAGAGAATCAACATGCCCTGGATCCATCTGCAACGCCTTCTCAAAGGCTTGGGCGGCATCATCCATCCTTTCGTCTGCCATGAAAGAAACTCCCTTCTTGAACATCTTGTCTCTGGTATAGTTAGGATCTATCAGCTTTGACTCCTTGGATACGTCTACTGACATCTCTGGTTTGGCGTCTTTGTTTTCAGATGGCTCCGAATTGCTTCTGAATAATTTTTTCACGGCTGATAAAATATGGATTTTCCGTAGATAAATACCATTCCGGTGTATCTAAAAAGTAAATTTTGTTGGCAAAGTGGCTTTATAACGCCTGATAAATACAAAAATACTCAGGTATTACACCTAGGATATGTCAGCCAGAGAAAGGACTATTGAAATAACTGGTGAGTCGCCATTCAAGCTCTCATCGGGCGTTTTTGAAGTACAAATTTCTATTTGTGACTATCCTCCTTCTCAGGACGACATAAAACATAGAAATTTTCCTGTCCTCTGGAAAGATAACTTTCACCTAAGGGTAAAAGATAAGAAATTTTCTCAGATTCTTGGCTCCCTGCGAAATCCTGTTCCTGACTCTGTATTTGCTAGAAACTCAGTTTGGATTATAATTCTTGATCAGTTTTCCTCGATCAGCAGTGCGTTTCAAATTGATGTGCCACAGATTCCAGAAGAATATCATTCAACTTCTAATGTACAAAAAGAAGAATTACCCTCAAGGGATTACAAACCATCCACCGCATATTCTTATTCTGCACCTACTCCAGGCTCGCGTGGTCCTCAAGGGCAGCCTGGAGTTCAGGGACCATCTGGACCACCTGGCCTACAAGGAGTTCAAGGTCCTTCAGGAATTCCAGGTCCACAAGGCGACAAAGGTCCACCTGGTCCACAAGGTCCACAAGGCGACAAAGGTCCACAAGGTTCTCCGGGAGATAAGGGAGATAGGGGTGACAAGGGACCAATCGGTGATAAAGGAATAACTGGTGACAAGGGTCCATCTGGTGACAAAGGTCCAAGAGGAGACGAGGGCGAAACCGGTGAAAAAGGAGACAAGGGTGACAAGGGAGACAAAGGTGACAAAGGATTAACAGGTGAATTAGGTCCGCTTGGCGATAAGGGTCCTACTGGTCCACCGGGTCTAGCAGGCGACAAAGGCATTCTTGGTCCTCCGGGAGAAAAAGGTCCAAAGGGTCCATCTGGTCCTTTAGGTGATAAAGGCTTAGTAGGTCCGCAAGGTTCACAAGGCGATAAAGGACTTACAGGCCCTCAAGGCGTACCTGGCGACAAAGGTCCACAAGGCCCACAGGGTCCAGCGGGAGAAAAAGGTCTAACAGGAATTCCTGGTCCACAGGGAGAAAAAGGCCCAAGAGGTTTACCAGGTCCTCCGGGAGAACAAGGCCCAAGAGGCCCACTAGGTCCACAAGGCCCGCCAGGTCCACAAGGCATTCAAGGTTCTCAAGGTGACAAGGGACCACTAGGTCCACAAGGAATGCCTGGAGACAAAGGTCCGCAGGGGGTTCAAGGCCCTCAAGGTGATAAGGGACTTACAGGCCCACAAGGTCCAGCAGGCGACAAAGGTCCTCAGGGCCCACAGGGTCCTATGGGTGAGGCAGGCCCAAGAGGTCCACCAGGTCCACCAGGTCCACCAGGCCAGCCGGGATTCTCAGAGCAACAAAAGCAATTGGTAACTCAACTTCTTGAGATCATGGCCTCGAAGAATCTGATTACGACAGAACAGCAGATAAAATTACTAAGTTTTCTTTACTAACAATTATTTTTCAGACGATTCAAAAAACAAATCCGCATAATAGTTGTAAAATACAATGTAAATTTTTGTTGGTGCAAAATTAAAGAAATTTTCTAGCCTGATTCTGTTAATGATTATTTCATCATGACAGTCAGGCTTTGTTTAGCTAAAATATTAAAATTATCGCCTGTTAGCAAGCGATAATTTTTTTGATTTTATCTTCTGCGTTTGCTTGCAGATCTTTTAGCAGATTTTTTACCCGCTGTTTTTCTAGCTGGTGATCTTCTTTTTGGAGCTGATCTTCTCTTCGAAGATGTTCTCTTAGCAGATGATCTCTTTACAGCTTTTTTAGCACGTTTTTTCATTGCCATTGTAAACTTTTATTATTTTACTGGTTTTTCTATAGTTACACTTAAGAAAATTACACTAAATGATTGATATTATATCAACAAATTTCTCATAAAATTCAAAAAAATTGATCGAGTTTCAATAAACTGATTCAGCTGATGGACGTCTTCCTTGTAACCATGATGTTTGTTCACATTGTGTGCATTTGTATTGTCGTCTTCTTTTGTAGGTTGGTATTGTTGGCATGAAAACTATCTCTTGTTTTGTCTTTGACAGACATCTCTTGCACCATCTTTCTTCAGTCTCTTTCTCCACAAATAAATAAGATTTGTGCACAGAAATAGTCGTTGCTATTTGTTTTTCACTATGGTAAGTACATCTTCATCTTCTAGTGTGTGACTCAAGCCTACTCTTTGTCCGCCAAACTTAACGCTTTTACCCCACACTAGTGCATATCTGAAATCTTTTTTCATGTCTCGATGCAACTTGTTACATATGTCCAAAATAGTCGAATTACGTCTGGCAACAAGTGGCTCTTTGTAGTCTGTCTCACCTCCTTTTGGCCTCATGTAAATCTGAATAAAGTCCAATTTTTCATAAATTGCATTTTTGAGTGCGTTGACATTGATGTTAGTATCTGCCGATATGGGTATGATCTTTGATTTTATGTTCTCCTGTAATTCGTTCAAGAATCCCTGATTTACCAGATCTATTTTATTCATCACCGTTAGCGATTCAACATAAAACTTGTTACCTGATATGTAATCGATCAGCTGCTCCGAGTCAATATCTTCTCTTATTAAAACACGTGCGTTGTTTACGCCATAGACTCTCAAAATGTCTTTGAGTAAGTTTACAGACATTTTTGTTATTGGTACCTGCTGACTTACTGCCAGTCCGCCGTCTCCACTTTTTTCTATCACTATATTGGGGGGTTTCTGGTCAAGCCTGATTCCTATATTACCAAGCTCGGTTCTTATCACTTCTTCATGATATGGCTGGAACACATCCAATATGATTAGAACCAAATCCGCACTCTTTGCTACTGCAAGAACTCTTTTGCCCAATCCCTTTCCAGTTGATGCCCCCTTGATTATTCCTGGCAAGTCCAGAACCTGAATTTTAGCACCACGGTGTTCCATCATCCCTGGTACTACTGTTGTTGTTGTAAATTGAAATGCGCCAATGGCAGATTTTGCACCGGTAAGTCTGTTAAGTAAAGTAGATTTTCCAACACTTGGCAATCCGATAAAAACAACAGTTGCATCGCCAGTCCTTTTCACATCAAAACCAATTGAGCTCCCCGAACCCCTTGATTTTACCTCGTCTTGTTCTCTTTTGAGCTTGGCAAGTTTTGCTTTTAGTAGACCTACGTGATGTTCTGTGGCTTTGTTGATCTGAGTTTTTGCCATCTCGTCTTTTATGGCCTGGATTTTTTCTGGAACTCCCATTTGATTTAGTAGATCTCAGCACTGAATAAAATCGTATTTGATGACACTTTGGCTATTTTCTGGTTAAATCTTAAAAGAGTTGAAATAATGAGCAAACATGCTTCCGAAATAAACTGAAGCAAACGCACTAGTTGTCCTTGCAATACTCATGGATATTGCAAACCTCTTGAAATTGTATCTTTTTACACCTGCTATTATAGTGACAATCTCTGTCAGTATGGGTACCAAACTTAGGGCAAAGATTATGATCCCGCCATGCTTGTTTAGCTGTTCAAAGCTTTTCTTGTACTGCTCTTCACTGTGTGTTTTTCGCAGTAATTTGTACATCTTTTTTCCATCGTATCCTATGAAATATGTAAAGACTCCGCCTGCAACAGATCCTATGGCCATGACAATAAACACCATTGCAGGGTTTTGACCGTCTAGGAGCAGAGCTGTTGATGTTATTACAATTGGAAATGGGACAACTGAAGCGAAAATGCAGTTCAAAAAAAGACCAATTAATCCATACTTGACAAATACAGGATTCTCAAGTATTGGCTTTAAAAAATCCATTAGCATAATTCAAGGATAATATTTCTTGTCTATTATAACCCAACGATCAAAAAACATTTTGATAGTACTAGACAAAATAATTGAGTTTGTTAGTGACACACCTTTGACATTGTTAGAACTTGGTTGGTACATATTATTGACCCACGCGTGGTATTGGTTATTATGTACTATATCATACGTGATCTAAATGAGACCAAAGATATTTGCAGTCGATATTGATGGTACAATCACTGACAACAAGGGAGGACGAGTTGACCTTGATGCACTTGCAGCACTGCGCTATCTGGTAAAACTTGGTCACAAAGTAATCTATGTTACAGGACGATCATCAATTGAGGCCTATGTCCTTTCGGTATTTGGAGGAACAACTAGAATAGCAGTGGGTGAGAATGGAGGAATAATAACATCTGGACCTGAGGAGCACAAATTAATTGGAAATAAACAAGAATGCCTCAAAGCATTCCAGTTTCTTAAAACCAAAGTTCCTGAGGCAGTTGAAAAGCCAGTTTTTACACGCATAACCGAGGTTGTGCTTGAAAGAAATTTTGATATTGCTTTGGGGAAAAAAATTCTTGCCGAAAATAATTTTGACGTACAATTATCTGATAGCATGTATGCATATCACATAAATTCCAAGGGAGTTAACAAGGCAAATGGATTCCTTGAGGTAATGAATATGTTTTCAGCCACAAAACAAGATGTAATTGCAATAGGTGACAGTGAAACAGACGTACCTCTTTTCAATCTAGCTGGTGTAAGTGTTGCACTAGGAAATGCAACAGAGGATGTAAAGTCTCACGCTACCATTGTAGTTCAAGGCCATGAAGGAGACGGAGTAATAGAAGCCCTTGAAAGAATCGAGCTAAAACTTAGTGAAATGATATCATCATGACACTACGACTTTTTTTTGATGAAATTAGGTCAAACGTACAAAAGATCTCAACTGACCTGGGCTATCCTATGATTGATTTTGATGTCTCAGAGGCATCCAAGCCAGAATTTGGCGATGTTAGCTGCAACATTGGGTTTTTGCTGGCAAAACCTCTCAAAAAAAGACCGTCGGAGATATCAGAATCTATTGCAAGTAAATACCAAGAATGCGAAAAATCTCTGGTATCTGAAGTACATGTTCATCCATCAGGCTACCTAAACTTTGTTGCAAACTATCCTGCTCTTATCAAATCTGTTATACAATCATCCACAATGAAAAACTATGGAGAGTTTGATCTAGGAAAGAACTCAAAGATTGTAGTAGAGCATACAAGTGTAAATCCAAACAAGGCATTGCACATTGGACATGTAAGAAATATCATAATTGGTGATACCCTGGCAAGAATTCTGCGCAAGGCATGCTATGATGTGAGGGTACTAAACTATGTGGATGATTCTGGGCTTCAGGTGGCAGACATTATAGTGGGATTTAGATTTGGTGGCTTTACAACAGAGCCTCCACAAGATCAAAAATTTGATCATTATTGTGGCGATATTGTATATGTGAGTGTAACCGAAAGATATGCAAAAGATCCATCCCTTGCGGAAAAAAGAGTTTTGGTTCTAAAAGAACTTGAAGAAGGCATATCTGAGATAGCAAAATTTGGAGATGAGATAACTCGTAAAGTTCTAGAAGAACAACTCAAGACTTGTTGGCGACTTGGGGTCACATATGACTGCCTAAACTTTGAATCCCAGATAATCCATTCAGGTTTGTGGAAAACAGTCTTTGAGAAAATGAAATCAATGGGAGTAATCTATCTTGAAAATGAAGGAAAAAATGCTGGTTGCTGGGTGATAAAATCTGACTTGGAAACAGAAGAAGACAAGATCTTGGTTAGAAGCAATGGCATTGCCACCTATATTGCAAAAGACATTCCGTATGCTTCGTGGAAACTAGGCATCTTGGAAGATCCATTCTATTACAAACCGTATATCGTTCAAAAAAACAACCAAACACTTTGGGAGACAACGCTTGAAAATACTGGAACAAAACGCGATTTCACTGGGGATACAGTGATTACAGTTATTGATTCAAGACAGGCAAGACTGCAAAAAATTATCACAAAAATAATATCTGATTTTAGGTCAAGCGGAAAGTCATACGTACACCTTGGCTACGAGTCAGTTACACTGAGTAACGATACTGCAAAAACCCTCAATCTTGAGACTGGCGGCAAGTCTGTTCAGATGTCAGGCAGAAAAGGAATCTATGTCAATGCAGATAATGTGTTGGATATACTTCGTGCAAAAACCTATGAGGAAGCAAAGAAACGAAACCCGGAACTTGATGAGACATCGCTTGTCAAGATTGCAGAACAAGTGGCAGTTGGAGCCTTGCGATATGCCATGATAAAGCAAGATCTTGATAAAATAATCATATTTGACATGACAGAATCGCTAAGCCTTGAAGGCGATACGGGACCATACATCCAATATTCACATGCACGAGCAATTAGAATTTTAGAAAAAGCAGGCAAAGTGCCAGAATTTGATATTGCATTTGACAACCTGCTCACTATACATGAGAGAAATCTGGCAAAAGTGATTGGCAAATTCAACGTCCAAGTGGAAGATTCTGCAAAGAATCTGTCTCCAAAAATAATTGCCAGATATTGTTATGAACTATCTGTATCATTCAACTCATTTTATGAACACGTCAAAGTACTTGTTGCAGAATCGCCTGAAATGATAAACGCAAGACTTTGCCTTGTGTGGTCATTCAAGGAAACATTGGGAAGAGCGCTTTCCTTGTTAGGGATTGATGCCCCCGACAGGATGTAATTTCAACTATAAACTTTGGAAATACTATTATCCATATGGAATCAGGTCTAGTTGTGAAGAAAATAAAACAAAACTCCAATGTATTGTTCTTCTTCAACGATTCAAAGAAATGGCTGATGAAGGTATCAAGAAAGCAGCAATTTCATACTCACATTGGAATTATTGATCACAAAAAAGTAATAGGTAAAGAATATGGAAGTGCAATAAGGACCAACAAGGGCAAGGTAATCTATCTTTTAGAGCCAACCATATACGACTATGTCATGAAAAGTCAGCGCAGCACACAGATAGTTTACCCAAAAGATCTTGGCTACATTGCTGCAAGGACAGGCTTGCAGAGCGGACAGACAATTGTAGAGATTGGCACAGGTAGCGGCTCGCTTACAACTTTTCTTGCCAGCTTGGTAAAGCCACGTGGCCATGTGTACACATATGACGTAGACGAAAATTTTATGGCAATAGCACGAAAAAACATCGAAAGGGCAGGCATGTCAAAGCATGTCACGATGGAAAAGTTGGACATTAAAACTGTCAAGAAAGTGCCACAGACAGATGTAGATATGGTGGTAGTGGACTTGGGAGATCCATGGACAGTTGTAGCTCAAGCAAGAAAAATGCTCAAAGGAAGCGGATACATTGTAGCAATATGCCCTACAATGAACCAGCTTGAGAAACTTGCGGCGGCATTTTGGGAAAATGATTTTTTTGACATGGAGTTTACTGAGCAAATTGTGCGAACAATAGAGGCAAGAGAAGGCAAGACACGCCATTCTTTTCGAGGTATTGGTCACACCACATATGTTGCATTTGCAAGAAAAGTTACCACTCCAAAAGATCTTAGAAAAATAATATTGCCAACTGTCGAAGTAGAAGAAGCATCTGACGATGAGCCATCAGAAGACGAAGGTTTATCCACCGTGAAAAAATAAAAGATTTGTTGATAAAAACTCTACAGCCACTTCTTGTTAAAAATTTCATTCCTGCAAGAAAGTCATCATCAAGAAAGGGAGAAAATGGAAAAGTCCTTGTACTGGGGGGAAGTTATCTTTATCACGGCGCTCCAATCTTATCATCGTTGGCTGCGCTTAGGGCAGGAACTGACCTAGTCTACACATGCGTACCAAAAATTAATGTCACAGCAACAAGGGCATACTCTCCAAATCTTATTGTGATTCCGTTGGTTGATGCCAAACTTACGCGAGGGTCTGCAAGAAAATTGGTTGGAATTATTCCAAAGGAACTTGACTCGGCTACTATAGGCATGGGTCTTGGAATTCAAGACAGAGATGCGTTGAAGATGCTTGTAAAAGATCTTCTTGACAGGGCAGTCATGATATCTCTTGACGCAAGTGCACTTGTGCCTGAAATCCTTCCTGAAATTCGAGATAAAAAAGTTCTAGTCACACCCCATGCAGGCGAGTTCAAAAGATTGTTTGGCGAGATTCCTCCAGATAATATAAAACAAAGAGCCACAATGGTGCAAAAATATGCTAAAGACAATGGAGTTACTGTACTGCTCAAGGGTCCAACCGATGTAATCTCAGATGGAACCCAAACATTTCTTAATCTAAAAAATCTGGCATCAATGACAGTGGGCGGAACAGGCGATATACTGTCAGGCGTGGCAGCTGCAATGTTATCAAAGAACAGAAAACCGGTAGAGGCTGCATCGGCTGCCGCGTTTGTAAACGGCAAGGCAGGTGCCATGGCGCAAAAGAAAAACGGCCTGCACATTGTAGCAACAGACCTCTTGGATTTTATTCCTATGGCAATGAAGCAATTTGATAGGGTAAAGTGATTTTTCTATGCAAGAACAATATGTTGACAAAAACATGCATGCACTAATCTCTGATCTGCAGAAATTAATCAGACAGCCAAGCGTTTCGGCAAAAAATCTTGGACTGGAAGAATGTACAAGGCTGGTTGTGCAGATAATGAAAAAATCTGGAATTAAAGCCGAGATACTGCGCCTAGGAAAGAACATCGCACCAGCAGTTTATGGTGAAGTCAAGTCAAAGGCAAACCCAAACAAAACAATCCTGTTTTACAATCATTATGATGTCCAGCCCGAAGAGCCGCTTGAGCTGTGGGATGACTCACCGTTTAGCGGTAAGATACGAGGAAACAAAATTTACGGTCGCGGCTCGGCTGATGACAAGGGTGAGCTTATCACAAGAATAAAAGCAGTAGAGGCATTCATCAAGACAACAGGTGATGTTCCATGCAACATAAAGTTCCTAGTTGAGGGAGAGGAAGAGATTGGAAGCATGCATGTTGAGGATTATCTGAAGAAATATCAAAAAAAATTATCATGTGATGGTATAATCTGGGAGTTTGGATATGTTGATGAAAAAGACAGACCAATAATCAGCCTTGGCATGAAAGGCCTTTTGTATGTTGAACTCTCTACGACAGAATCTATTCGCGATGCACATTCTAGCTTGGCGGTGTTGATTGAAAATCCTGCCTGGCGACTGGTTGGAGCACTACAAACACTGCGAGATAAAAATGGCCAAATTCTAATCAAAGATTGGTACAAAGAAGTTGATAATTTTACAAAAGAAGAGCTTGGCGTGATATCTTTGGAGCCGTTTGATGTAAATTCATTTAAAAAAGAGTACGGCATAACAAGGTTTGTAGGTAATAAAAAAGGGCTAGACATACGAAAGGCAGTGGTCGGTGACCCTACTTGCAACATTGCAGGACTATCATCTGGGTGGGAAGGGCCTGGAGCAAAAACTGTTTTGCCGTCAAAGGCTTTGGTAAAAATTGATTTCAGACTTGTTCCAAAAATGGATCCTTTAAAGCAGTTATCCAGACTCAAGCGACACCTAAAAGAGAAAGGGTTTGAAGACATTCATGTACACATGATTCATGGGGAGGCTGCATCGAGAACCAAAATATCAGACCCATTTGTTAAGGTGGTAAAGAAAGCAGCAGACGAGTCCTTTGGCACATCGATAATAAGCGTCTCTTCTGCAGGAACTGGACCCATGTACTCATTTTCCAAAGTATTGAAGGCTCCATGCATATCAGTTGGCAGTACGTATGTCTATGCAAGAATACATTCGCCTAATGAATTTGCAAGAATTGACCTGCTAAAAAAGACAACAAAGTGCATGTGTAAAATAATAAAAAAATTCAGTGCGTAACAAAGTCCAATGCTTGCCAATTATTGTTTTTGTGTGTTTGTACAGAAAGTGCTGTTTTGGCAGCAGAAATAAGATCATATGATTTAGAGAAAGGCCTTTATTGTGCTCGTTTGGCAGTTCAATCATGGCTTATATGTATATGCCCGGCGCCACCGCAGTTGGAATAACTTTTGATGGCGGCATAGTGCTGGCAAGCGAAAGAAGGATATCTTATGGAAACTTTGTAGTAAGCAAAAGCACAAAAAAGACTTTTAAAATAACAGATTTTGTCGGAGCATGCTGTGCCGGAATGGTGGCAGACATGCAAGTTTTGGCAATGCAGATGCGCGCCTTGACAAAGGTTAGAAAATTGGAACTAAAAAGGGAGATTCCACCAAACTCTGTTGCTAAAATGATGTCCTCTCTTATGTATGAGCGAAGATTCTATCCTCTACTTACACAGGTGATAGTTGGTGGTGTCGATGGCGATTCCACGATTTACACACTTGACCCTCTTGGCTCTGTTCTTCCAGATGATTACGCTGCAGTGGGCACGGGTGCGGAGATGGCACTTGGAGTATTGGATCAGGAATTTAAAAAGGGAATGAGCGAAAAAGACGCAGTAGCACTTGCAATAAAGTCAATCAAATCTGCCATAATGCGAGATGCGGCAAGTGGAGATGGCATTGATGTGCTAGTTGTAGATAAAAACGGAACACGCGAGACTACCGCAAACTAGTTACTTTTTTATCATTTTTGCAGATTCCCAGTACTTGTCTGAGATGTAATGCAAATTTTTTACCACTTCACCTTTTGTAATGTTGGGCATCTCGTCACTTGATACAAGAGATTTTCCTATTGCAAGAAATTTGTTGTGGGTTTGCTCTACCACGCATATTACCTGGTCCTTTTGAAAATCCGTGTAGCTCTTGATTCCTGGACGCATGACATTTGCTCCATTGCAGACAAATTTTATGGCTCCAGGATCCACAGTTACTTTTGGAAATTTTTCAAGCAACAAAGTTTCTGAAAGAAACGGAAGATATGTCTCTCCAACTTTGACTGCCATGAAATTCTCGCTAGTTATGATGAATGTCTCGTCATCTATCTCATGTTTTACTAACGTCTTTATCTTTGGCATGTCTATCTTCCACTGGGATGATATTGCCTCTAGTATCTCATTGCTGTCGGTTTTAGATAGCGGGTGTGTTTTCAAACCTTTGCCATTTCCTGTTTTATATCAAGCAAGTCGCGCAATATCGAACTTGCAGTCTCCATACCACCTGCACCCCGGCCTATTATGGTCTGTTGGCCTGAATGCTCTGAATTAAACGTAATTGCATTGAGTGTTCCGTTGACACAAAGTGGATCGTCCACATGTAACTCCCTTGGTGCTACCTCAAGCTCCTTGTTGCATGATGCAATCAATTTGACTGCAGATCTGTTCTTTGAGGCTTTCTTTATGTCATCGGTTGTAACATCTCTGATTCCAATCCTCTTGATGTCCTTGATGGTAACTTTCATGTCCATTATCCAGTTTGCAAGTATCACAAGCTTGGCCGCAGCATCAAAGCCATCAATATCAAGTGACTCGTCAGCTTCGACATATCCCTTCTTCTTTGCATCTTCAAGTGCGGTCTTGAATGTCATGCCACCTGCCATGTTTGTAAGTATGTAGTTTGTTGTACCGTTTAGTATTCCTTGAAAAGAAACTATTCTCTCCCCCCTGAGGCTGTTCTTGGCATAGTCTAGAATTGGGGTGCCTCCTCCGACAGTTCCGCTAAATCTTAATTGTACTTGGTTGTATGTGGCCAACTCTATTAATGACGGAAACGCCAGTGCCAGAGGGCCCTTGTTTACTGTAATGACATGAAGGCCCTTTTTCATTGCAGCCACTATATGTGACATGCCTGGCTCTGCATCCTTGTAGTTGCTAGGCGTGGTCTCAATTAAGACTTCGGCATCCATCCCGTTTATCATGTCAAGTCCGTTTGCTTCCTTTTCCTTGTTGTGATATTTTCGTATGTTACCATATTTTTTCTTGGTCTCCAACAATCTGTTTAGATCAATTCCTGCCGAAGAAGCAACAGAGCCTTTGCTGTCAAATACGCCTACAATTCTGGGCTTGAGTCCGTGTTTTGCGTAAAGATCTTCGGATCTGGAGAGAAGAAGTTTTGCAAAATTTTGTCCTACCACGCCAAAACCACACAGTATTATGCGCAACATCCACAAGACACATGTTGGTATTAATTAAGATTGACGAATTATGAGATTGCTTTATTAAAGCTTGAAAAACTTCTGATACCGTGAAACCTAAAAAATATGCCTACATTGGAATTGCGGCAGCAGCTGGTATTGCAGTTGTAATGATAATTTTCACCCAGTTCAACATGGGGCCGACAACACAAAGCGCTTCGACTGGAATTGATGCATATACTTTGGATTTTACTTATGAAACAGTAAACTCGGATTTGAAAAACACGTTAGATACTCAAAACATAAACATGTCAAAACCTCTCAGGTTCAACACTGTCGATGACATTACACAATATTGTGATTTTCTCTCTAACAAGACAAAACAGGCAATGATACAATATTGCACATCAACTGAGATAAGGGACGAGCATGCCAATTTTCTTGGCAATCTTGACATGATAGGGTCCAACTTGGCTCCGGTACTGGTGATTGCAGCAGCACAATCTGATCCGCTGTTTCACAACTATGACGATGTAAAGACTCTGTTTGGTGATGTCGTAAATGAGACAGTGTGCCAATGCTGGGCAACTGAAAAACCAGGCAACTATACTTCATTGTCAGGCATGATGGATGCACTGCGCACTTTTCATTTGAATGGAAAGGAACCAAACAGCACCACTCGCAGTATACCATTAAGCGGCAAACTCTTTGAAATTGAGTTGACTACAACCACCCAAGGCTATACATGGAAACTGCTTGTAGCCAAATAATTACTCTATATCTAGGTCCATTAAGCTTGACGCGCTCACTTAATCTGTACAAATTTGAACTTGGTGATATCATTGCTTGAATACATCTGGCTAGTACCGCTTGGATTTGCTGCTGGCATACTAGGGTCAATGATTGGCCTTGGTGGGGGATTTGTCGTTGTTCCAGCATTGACTTTTGCCGGATTTTCACCCACTCTTGCGGCAAGTGACAGCCTCTTTGCAGCCTTTTGTAACGCAGTGGCATCTACTGTATCTTATGCCAGGCAAAAAAGGATAGTCTACTCTTTAGGAATAAAACTGGCATTGCTTTCAATTCCTGGAACAGTACTTGGCGCATACATATCTGATGACATCTCTGCACCAACATTCAAGTTGCTGTTTGGCATTGTACTGATTGCATCCAGTGTTTACATTTATTCGCGAAGAAAGATGGAGCCAAAAGAATACAATCTCTCAAAACAGATAATGATGCTTGCAATAGGTTCTAGTTTCTTTGCAGGTATAATATCCAGTCTGTTTGGAATCGGCGGGGGAACAGTCTTTGTTCCTCTCATGGTTGTGGCAATAGGGCTGTCAATGAAGCTAGCTGCACCGACATCGCAATTCATATTGATGTTTGCAGCCGCATCGGGAATGATTGTACATTCTTTATTGGGGCATCCTGATTACATGCAGGCAGGCCTGTTGTCTGTAGGTGCATTTGCAGGAGGAATTGTCGGCAGCAGACTATCGCTAAAAGTTGATGAGAAAAAACTCAAGATATTTGTAACCATAGTTCTTGCCGTTACATCTATCAAGCTTTTCATGGATGCTTTTAGTGCGCCAGTGAAAATACCATGAATTGCAATGTGTGCTAGCCTGATGGTGGTTCCTTTTTCATCTGGTAGAGATTTCTTTTAGATAAAAGAACAACCTCGCCATCATTTTTTGTTCCTTCAAAATCTATTGCCAGCAGGCCAAACTCGTCATTGAGGTTGCGCTTGTCTGCTATCTTGAACTTGATCTTTAATTTTTCACCTGTATGGAGGGGTTTTAGAAATCTTGTTTGCCTGTTGTTCCAGGTTGGGTCTCCATCTATTCCATAGGATATCAAAAGATTACCATACATTTCATCAAGTCTTGTAAATTCGCCTTCGATTCTTGATAATATTGCTCGGCCTGAAACCATCTTGGGCTGGACTGAAGATTCCTCTTTTTCATAAATTATGTTTTTTATTCCTGAAAAGGCAAGATACCTGTCAAGATCATCTAAAGCAATCGTGCATTCTGAAAAAAATTCTTCTCCAACCTTGAGTTCGGAGAACTTTTTCATCAGGATCTTGTTTCGTCTGGATAGTAGATTACTTCAGAATTTGTAATTGCCTTTCCAGAACTGAAGAAATTTACCGCGTTTAGGATTTTAGAGTTGTCAGACTCTGTTCCGTCCACGCTTCCGGGAAGAACCAGATACACTCTAATCTTTGACTTTAACACATCGCTTAGTTCTTGGTTGACCGTAGTAGCAAAGGGCCTTAATGCTCCTCGAAATACCTCTACCTTGGCCCTGTCCTTGCCTGTCACTTTGCCACCTGATGGCATATCGGGCCCGATAACTATGATTGTTCCATTCTTTTCCTTGAAAAGCGGAGGATTCTTTGCTCCGTCGGGAACAAAATTACCAAGGGCTTCCTGTAGGACCGATGCAGGTGTGTTTATGAACTTGTCCACAAGTCCATCCCACTGCTGTCTTGACAACTCTACAAGGTTTGGAACCTGGGGCAGCCTTCCAGTCACATAAACCACTGAATTGATTGGACCTACCTTTTGTGTGGCAGTGTTTAGCATTCTTTTCATGTTTTCTTGACTTGTGATGTCCATTACGTGGGAGTGGAACTTGGCAAGTCTCTCCTCGGCTTGTTTCATACTTGTCTTTGAAATTAAAATCACGGTCTTGCCACCGTTGTTTTCAATGTTTTGTGCAAGATATTCGACTCTGGATATGTCAGCCTCGTCTGTTGCATCAACTACAAATAAAATGACTTTGGAGTTGTAATCTGGCTTGGTTTCTGGTACTGTACAGGCTATGTGGGGTTTTACTGGATAGAAGACCCTGTCACCTGGAATCACTTTGCCGTTTAGAATTTTTGCAATATTTTCATCGCATAGTGCCATTACAGTCTCGGCAACCTGTTGCTGTGAAAGGAACTGCTCATCGGCAATCATTTTGCTGGTGTTGTTTTGAATCTTTTCAGCAATCTGCTGTATCTTGGTTAAAAGCGAAGTAATGGTAGTGACTAGTTTTTGGATATCTTGTTCTGAGTTTGTTGATTTTACATTTGCAAGTTTGGTAGCGGCTTGTCTTATTCCATTTTTTACAGTGTTCTCGTCTTCTCCTAGCAATGGAAGTATGTCACCATTGACATTTTCTACGTCTTGCGGGGTGAGACTCTCAAAACCGCTGACTCGCATAAATTCTGCCGCTGCCTTTGGATAGACAGTTTTGTATATTCTGTCTGAATGAACTGGACCGGGATTTGTGGCAATTGATATTATTCCTTTTTCTGTAAGCTCCCATGACATTGCTTCTGCAAGTCTGTTCTTTGCACCTTGTGAAGCTGTATATGGACTTCGAAATCGATATGGTCTTTGCTCAAACGGGCGTTCTTCTGTAAAGAATGTGGATATTGTTACAATCTTGCAGCCGGGTTTCATGGATTTGATTGCCTGTGCGGAAGTCCAGAAAGTACCAGTGAGGTGAATGCCAACAGTACTTTTGAAATCATTCATTGGTGAATTGGGAAAACATGTTACCGGCCCTGAGACTCCGGCATTGTTGATTATGATATCTACTGTACCATGGGATTTTTTCAAATCTTCAAACATACGTGAAACGCCTTCTTCATCGCTTACGTCAACGCCTGGAAAAATTTTCACAAGAGCGCCGCTCTTTGTCTTGTCAATTACCTGCTGTATCTCTTTTGCAGCTTCTTCAAGAGGCTCTTTTCTTCTTCCTAAAATGACTATGTTTGCTCCATTTTCGGCAAATTTGATCGCTATTGCTTTTCCTATTCCAGTGCCGCTACCTGTAACAACTACAAGCTTGTTCTGGAACTTCATTAATAGAATCTAACACCTTTTTGGACTATTTATTCGATTGTGCCGCTTTGTTGTCCTGGTACGCTAATATTTATTTGTGGGTCAAATTCAACCTGACGCATGCATGATTCTGAACCTGATACTTTTTCAACAAAAAACAAGCAGGTAGTATACTGTGAACTGTTGGAAAAAATTGGCCTAAAAGCAGAGCCAAAACAATTTGAAACCGACGAGGTTGAAAAAAGCGATTTCTATTCAAAGTATTTCTCTAATTCTCCAGCCATGGTTACAAACCACGGCTGTGTCGAGATTAAAGGCAGCAACATAGACGTCATACAAATAATCCAGAAGGGTTAAGTCATGCCACAAGATCTAAATCCGTTACCATGGGGCGCACAAGACAGATACCAGGCACACTTTATTGTCAAAACTACAAGTCAGCTTAATCTTGATTACTTTCTTGCAAAAACAAAATTAACGACCGAAGGACATTTTTCCAAAAAGAAGGTGTCTGGAGTGCAATGGGTTGGCGGGGATCTTGCCAACATTCTAAACTCTGATGAAGAACTCAAGGCAATGATTACAAGGCTTGAATACAACGACGCATTCATTTGGGTTGACCCAACCAAGACTGGCATTAGAATCCACGGCAGATGGAAAAGCAGTAATGATATGGGGATTACAAAAGAACTATTCGAGGTTTATGATAAAATAGCCTCTCATATCAAGAAACAATCCTAGGCCCTCCACCAATCAAGTGCCAAACAATCCATCTTGTCTCCTCTTGGAATTGCAAGGATGAATTGCTTTCGAACAGTTGTTGCCAGTCTTCCTGCCAATACAACTTCGGTTGCAGATATTGTATCTGTGGAATTGTACACCTGCAACAAGTATGGTGCATGGTCTATGCCAGGACCTTTCTGGTATACTGCAAAATCGCAACCAAACTTGATTCCGGGATTTACAATGTATCCCTTGTCTCTGAAATCCTTGTAAACGATATATTTTTTGTCAAAGTTGTGATGCTCACGGGCGCATATTTCTGACATTTCATTTAGGGTAATTGGCTTCTTTGCTTTGTAGATCTTTATCTTTGATTTCTCCAATAAATAATATCCCTCAATGAGGTCTAAAATCAAAGGAACATTGATCTCGTCAGGCTTTGGCTTTGTAATTCCTATTGGTTTTCCATAGTATCCGTCGGAAAATAGTTCTCTTGACTCTTTGAGATCCCACACTATTATCCTGTTCTCGATTAATTCTCCCTTCAAAGCACATGTGATGAATAAGACAATTGATTTTAGTGTTTAGAAATTATTAAAAAAATGAGTGGTTTACGATTTTATAGGCTAAGTGCCAGCAAAATGAATGAATCTGATACGTTGAGGCATTTATCAGACATTTCCTCGATTCCTTCCACCACGTCTTTTAGAAGCATCATCTCTTTTGTAGTTGTGACCTCGTCTAAGACCTTTATGGTCAACGCACGGTACTTTTCGTCAACCAACCTTTCTATCTTCTGGGCCTCGTGAGCCAAGTCTATTGCAACTGTGGCATTTCCACCCAGAGCTCGCACAATCTCATTTATCTTGTAGATTTGGTCTACTGCTTGTTCGATGAGCTCGCCCAAGTCTTTTTCTATTTTTTCTTTTTTGAGAGTTGCTCCCTTTATGTTGGATAACTTGAATGCTATGCCTGTGATGTAGCCTGCGATTTCATCCATAGTGTATGCTGTATTCAACAGATTTTCTCTGTTCATCATGAGTCCTCCAACATCTGCAATTTCGCGAGTTATCTTTCTGCGCAAGGCCTCTACTTCGTCTTCTGTGTTCCCTATTCTCTCAAGGACCTGTTTTATCTCTGCCTTGTCAGCCTTGATTATCAACTCGGGAAGTATTGAAAGGTCTCTAACAGCGTTAAGAATCCTGTTTATTTCATCCTGCAAAACGGCAAGTGCCTTTCTCTTTGCCTGAACTTCAAGTTCTCCGCTATACATCTAGACGTTTAATTCGATGCCAGCAGCTAATAATCCTTACGTAAATCGAACATCTGGTAAATCCATCCATTCAAAATTGTTTTTCACTTTGTATGACTTTTTTTTGGCTATTGTACATGGTCATAACCTCATCTGCCGA
This sequence comes from Nitrosotalea sp., assembly GCA_050749105.1. GTDB lineage: Archaea > Thermoproteota > Nitrososphaeria > Nitrososphaerales > Nitrosopumilaceae > Nitrosotalea. Next base: position 27,008 of record JBOGQT010000016.1, read on the forward strand.
AGTAGCATTTTCCGAACTCTTTTCAAATCTTATCTTTCCTGTGAATTTTGGAAAACGCAAGGCCAAGCCGCTTCCCTTTCTTATCTTGTCCAGAGCCACCTTGTGAATGGGGCTTAGCGTAATCTCGGAGGCCACTATCTCGATTACAACCTCGGGCTCAAACCACACATCTGCTTCAAGGCCACTGTAAATTCTTGGATCTTTTTTGACAATTATCTTGTCAGACAATATTTGATAGAACTGGTCAAGGCTTTCATCTGTAAACCCCGTTCCCACTTTGCACACGCTGGGATAACTGTCAGAATCTTGGTCATATGCAGACAAGAGCAATGCGCCATACCTGCCGGTTCTCCTACCGCGTCCATAAAAGGCGCCTATCACAACCAGGTCTAGCGAGTCGCCCAACTCGTTTCTGTATTCGCGTTTTAGCTTTAGCCAATTGCTTGCCCTAGCACCAGCTCTGTACGATGAATCAAGTTGCTTGAGCATCAACCCTTCACAACCCGAATTGATGGCATTTTCCAAAAAATCTTCCACCTCATCGTCTGTTTTTACTATCATCATTGGCATAACCTTGGCAAACGAATCCTCGTTTACAACACTTTCAAGAATTTTTCTGCGTTGCATATATGGAACATCTAAACAACTTTTACCGTCTGCAAACATTACATCAAAAAAATTTACTGTGATGGGATATTCCTGCACTGCCTTTGCTATGTTGTATTTTCGTCGTCTGTGCATGAGTTCTTGAAATGGCAAAAACTCTCCAGTGTCTTCGTTTATTGCTACTGCTTCTGCCTCCAGTATGACTTCTTTGGCCTTGATTGATTTTCCAATTTTTTCCACAATGTCAGGATAGTAACTAGTGATGTTTTCCAGACTCCTGGAATAAAGAATAACAGTGTCTTTTTGCATGTGGACCTGAACACGTTCTCCATCAAGTTTATACTCTGCAGCAAACTCGGTGCCCATTTTTTCGTGTGCCTCCTGTGAACTCTTTACTCTCTCGGCAAGCATGGGACGGATTGGACTAAAGACTGCAACTTGAAAATCTTTCAATGCATCGGTTCCACTTTTTGCAACAGCTAGTGCAACTCTGCCCAAGTCGCTGCAGACATTGTATGCATATTCCAACAGTGGCCTGTTTTCTTTTGAGCCAGTATAGGCAATAGACAACGCATCAAGGATGGTAAAATCTGCTATTCCTAATCTCAGGTTGGCTGTAATTATTTTTGCAATGAATCTTCCCTCAGTCGGGCTGGCATCATTTAACAGGCTGGAGATATATTTCATCTTCATATCCTGTGACCTATTTCCCTTTAGTTCCGCTATCTTGAACAGTGTATCGTATACTCTTTCAACTGTAATGTCTTCCTTGAGAAATGTTGTCTGGGTCTTTTGCTCTAACACATTTGATGTGGCCTGACCAAAATCTCCGACCTTTTCGTATTCTCGCTCGATTTTCAGTACTGGGATGCCAGTGGATTTTGATAATGATTTTATTGCAATTTTTTCAGCAACCCCTATTTCTATTCCTTCATGGTCTGGCCTCAACTTTCCCTGGAGCAGGTACGTCACCTTTGGAATTGTTTCAGGCGGGGTTATCTTGAACAAATCAACTAGATGCTGGGTCAGTTCTAACCGCTTGGTGGTATTTTCCATGTACCCCAAAGTGTTAGCAACTAGCGAAAACTTCATCTGACGATTTTTACAGTCTGTAGAATAAAAGGTTGAGTTATTTTAACTGCAGGTGGGCCTTGATTTTTAATCTCACTTCTGGTATTCTTTTCAAGATGATACTGTGAAACTCGGATGATTCTTCTGAATCAAGATATCTCTTGTTTCTCTTTAAAAATCCATCAAAGAAAACACCGCAAATATATCCAATGTAAATGCCGCATGCAAACTCCGCAAGATTGGATGCTGCTGACAAAGACTTGGCTTCTGATAATACCATCTTGGGATAATCTAGTGCATACGCTATGATATCATTAAGATTTTTTTCCTCTATCACGCCAAGTCCCATACTGATGCCCAAATTTAGCTCGTATTTAGAACTTATGAACTTCTGGTTTTGGGTAATTTATGAGACCTGTCAATAATAATTCTCCCTGTTTACCTTCGAGACCTGTAAGTTTTCGGTTGTTCGTTTTATGGCTTGCTTTGTACGTGTGTATCCCATTTCAAGCAAATTTCTGTTTCCAGTTCTTGCTCTAATTTGACTTTCTGATGATCGTCCAAAGCTTTTGAATCATCTTTTGGGATGATCGATTCTATCTCTAGCGTTCTTTCAGGTGCTCGCTTCTGTAACCTATTGTCAAGTATACACTGTCTTGCAAAGATTGAAATCTTTAGCATGTATTCTGCACCATCTATCATATGGCGATAATTCCTTATGACTATAGTAGCATCATGGCAATTAGGTCTGATCTGATTTTGTGACATTTCTATCCTTGACATTATGAAGTCGTTAGGTTCAACTTGATAATGGGAATCTAGGACGGGAATATTTTGTTGACGCATCATTGGCAAAATATCTATGAGGTAACCTACAAGTATAGAAAGTGGAACTATCCCCATATTAAAAATGATACCGCTAGGACACAGTTATTAAACTTCGTATTATACGTTCTTCTCATGTCTATGTTGATTGGAAACTTTTACCTGTTTGTTCAATTCCCCAAGCGGTAGGCACATGTATGATCGGCGTGCATAGAAACTTAAAATAATGTCTTCATACCATACATCAAACATGAGTGAGGAACTGGCGAATCTATTCAAAGGATTTAACAAAGAAGAAAAAGAGAAGTTCTTGGAGGGAATGTCTATCCTTGATGATGCAATAAGCAGAAAGATAATTGCCAAGGCTGCTAGCCCACATAGTCCAGTCGCCATTGACGAATTTCCAGAATTTAGTGAGACTTCTATGGCAAGACATCTACACCTACTGGCAGGGGCTAAATTACTACAACCAGTCTGGGAAGGTAGCAAAAAGAAATTTGCGATCACCGACTTCGGCAGAGCAGTCGACACTACAATACATAACGACAATCCCCAATAATTTCAATTTTTGTAGAAAAGCGTTATGGTAAATTATTTTCTTACTGCATTTTGTATTAACGTGATCCATTTGTTACTGCCTTCTACTTTAATTCCCGCCACTTCACTGGGCGTTTTTCCTTCTAGCCCCATATGACAGCGAATAAAATTATGATGAATCTGCATGCCTGCAAGTATTGGAGAATCAACACTTTTGAGGGATCGCATTACCTTTTCTCTATCTCGTAGTTCTCCGTTTAACCTCTCCATCTTGTTATTGTTCTTGTCGCCATCAAAATGAATATGGCGTACATGTTCTGTTTTTGTGTCTAAAAAGTTCTTTTGCCTAAACTCTTTTTTCCATGCAGTTTCAAAGTTTCTTGCACCATCTGTAATCAAGACGCTTGGCTTTTTGCCTGTTGCTTCTTTACCGTTTCTGAACATCTGGCTAATGTCATCTCTGTATTTGTTATCTGATATTTGTTGTGCAATCCAAAAGCGTGTATCGTCATCCATTAGAGCATAAAGGTATTTTGTATTGCCTTTTACTTTCAAATATAGTTCGTCTGCTCTCCATTTGTCGCCTACTTGTGGCACTATCTGGTCTAGGTATGATTCCATGAGGTTGACATATTTTCTAATCCAATTCCAGACGGTTTTGTGAGTAATTTGTATCCCCTGTAATTCTAGGAATTTCTGAACATTCCTTAATGATTCGCCTGTGAAGTAGAGTTGCATGGCAGACGTAATCACTTGTGGAGATGCCTTCATTCTCTCAAAGCCTAGATTGATTGAGAATTTCTTATTACAAACTCTGCATTTGTAAACCTGTAAACTGTAGGTCTTGTTCTTTCTGAGTCCTTTTTTGATTATATCTGTAGAATTGTAGAATTTACAGCAATTTGCTTCTATTTGCGGTATGACAAATGATTCAACGCTCTTTCTCATTTGGAGTGAAAATTCTACTGCGTGAATGTGCTTACAGCAAATTTTTCTGAATGTATGGTCAGGGCAAGAACAATCCCAACCTGATTCAGTTAATACAACATCATAGTCACCTTTGCCTGATTGAGATTTTACGGTGTAGTAATGAGGATCAACTCTTCTAATTTGATCCTTGTTATTTGCTATCTGTTGACCTTTGGTTTCTCTTTGATTCATTTCTGTTCTCTATCTATATTATGGGGTCATAACTTAATAAACATTATGGGGTCATAATCAAAACAGCTATAAACAAGTAATACTAAGTATATGCATCAATGACAGACGAAATTAACTGGGTATGGGAGATCGCTAAAATTTTCATTTCGTTTGGAATTGGTTTACTCGTAAGGAAAAAAGTTGGTCGTGCATTAGTCAAGGCGAAAAAATGGTTGTTAAACGACATACAAACAGTAGACATACTTGCAGTAAGAGAGTATCCTGATGTAGAGGTGAATGAAATTGAAGCATCGGTTTTTGATGATATTAAAAATAAAATCCCTAGTGCACAATTCATGCAAACTTATCCAAATGGTCTTATGATTAATCTTCCAATATTTGGAAATCTAATAGCAGAGATAGAACATCCCATCGATGAAGAAAACTATGAACACAAGGTAGTGAAATTGATCCTCAAAACCGAGTCATCCGTAAGGCTTACAATAAGAGAATTGAAAAAAATAAGACAAATTGAAAAATATGCAGATAACATTTTTGATTCAATAGAGAAGAAAGCTTTCAAACAACCAGTTAGTTTTACTAAATCCTATGCTGTGTGCGATATATCAAGATCATCTACTTTAGCTGAGGTAAAAACATTCAAGAAACAAGATGTGGAATTGAATGCAACTATTGATGGTACGGAAGACCAATTAACTATAAGAGTATCCCACATAGACAACCTAACAGACGCTACTGAAAAATACCATCTGGCTTAATCTAACTTTATCTGGTACGGTAAGACCTGACTTTCAATGAACTTTAAAAATATGTTGGGTTCTACGTCTTTATAGATAGTTATTGCACCACTGGCTGAAACTCTGATGTTTGCTGGATTGCCAAAATAGTTTGTAGATACACCTATCGATTTGGCGGTTGCATCGTTCAATTCTCGTGCAAAGACAGTGTCTTTGTTGATTTTTGTACCATAGACGGTTCCTCTGTCTACACGACCTTCTCTATCTGAAAAACATCTAGCCCAATGATCTGGATATTGTTTTCCCATACGCTGGGTATCCAATAACAAATAATATACTGTATTTTCTGCCAGACCGAGTCCTTTGTTTATTATCTGTTTTACAAAAGGCTTGTATTCTTGCCTATCGACAACGAGATATTTTGGTGTAACCCATATTTTTGCTCCTTTGCGAATTATCGCTTCTTCTGGTTCTAAGGAAAATTCTTCTGAACCGATTTCATTCAATTCATCCCGTATCCCTATGTATTCATGAATGACTAATGCCTCGCTTGCCTTGTGTCCATTTATTGTAAATTCTCTGCTACCAAATTGGATCCTACTCTTTAATGTAAACGAACCCTGTTGTCTTTTCCATGTCAAGTCATCAAGACTATTGACATCTACAGAAGATGGAATCATGATTATTGAACCACTTGTCATGCTAAAGCCTCAATTATTTTCTTTAATAATTTCTAGTTTTTTATTTTTGATCTTTATGCTTAATTCTGATCCTTCTTTCCAGTTTAATTCTTGAACATATTCTGCAGGGATATTTAGACGATATTTGTAAATTGGATGGTCTTTGTATTCATAGGCTTTTACTCTTTGAAGTTTTGGCACATTAATTATGTCATGGGGTCATATATTAGATTTATGGGGTCATTATGTAGAACAGATAATCAAAAGCGATCAGGTCTCGAAGGTAAACAGGGAGAATTATTATTGACAGGTCTCATAAATTACCCAAAACCGAACTTCTCGTTCGTTTATAAATAGGGCACAAAAAGTTTGGTTATGGGTGGAGCAAAGAAAAAATCACCAGCACAAGCAGAGAAGTCTCAGACTGCAGAATCTGCAAAAAAAGATGGCTCAAAGAAAGACAAGAAAGAGCAGAAGCAAAGAACAACTATCTCTGTAATAGTAGATGAAGGACAGGCGATGAATTTTATAAAAAACTCCAAAGTCTTCACCGTACAAGAACTATCAAGACAAACAAACGTCAAAGTGTCTGCGGCAAATTCGTTCTTGCTGAACTTGTTAAAGCAAGGGGCAGTAAAGAGAATAGGCGGATACAGCGGCCATCATGTTTACGTGCCGTCTTGAGCTACTGAAAAAATATCTCCAGGCTTGATTTCATTTAACATTTCCACGTTTGACATTATTTTGCCAATAAGTGTCATGGGTTTTGTAGATGTGATATCTTCCAAAAAGAAACAGATCGAACCATTTGATGCCATAAAACCAGCTTCACCTTTTTTGAATCGGGTCCTAAGTTTTTCACCGCCTGCAGTAAGAGTTGTACCCATGCATGCAATGGAATCGCCCATCATGTGCGCGTTGCTTTCGAGTGGCAGAGCCCTGAGTATGGCACCGATAGTTTTTGGTGCAAGATGACGCTTTAATTCCAATATCGTCTGCGTCTTTCCCTTCAAAGAAAGTACTAGATCAATTTTGGACACGGATCCAGCACTCATTTTTGAACGAGGGTATTATGAAATATATAACGTTTGTTTCTCCAAAGTGACAATGTCCGATGAACCTGAGGAAGTTATTCCAGATACCGAAGAGGTTGCTCCAGTAGAAGAAGAGGTACCAGAACCAGTTTCACAGCCAGAACCAGAAACTGTAGAAGTTGCCGTTACCGAGGAAGATGAAAAGCCAGCAACTAAACGAGGAAAGAAGGAACTTTCTCCGGAAGAACTTGCAGAACAGGAAAGAGTACAAAAAATTATTGCCGCAAGAGAAATTATAGAAATCGATCCTATTCACACTCCGATTGAATATCAAACTGAAGGGAAAGGAAAGATAATGATAGGCCCTCCAACACTTACACGTTTTGAAAAAGCCAGAATTCTTGGAGCACGCGCATTGCAGCTTTCCCTTGGAGCACCACCATTTATTTCAGTGCCAAAAGAGGTTGCAACTTCCCTTGACTTGGCTTATACTGAACTTGAAAAACGTGTTATTCCAATTACGATAAGACGTGTATTGCCAAATGGAGACTTTCAGAACATCCCTATCGATCTTTTCGATTAATGGATGATTAGTCGATAAGATTTTAATAGAATGTATAGTCTGGTTTGATAGAGTTTGTTGAGCGGAATTGAAGAAAACATGCAACTAGACGATATGCCGCCCCACTCTGATGGAAAATTAATAGTCATTAATCAGCAACCTGTGCTGGACTGTGCTCTTGAAATTTTACCAGAACTGGTACAACACAAGACAGTGACTCTTCGGGCCAAGGGTGATTCAATACCTGTGGCTGTTGGAATAGCAAATGTAATAACTGAAAACATGATGAAGGGAAACTCTGTCATAAAAAACATTGTTGTGGACAGTGAGAGCCAAGGAAACAATGGACCGCTAGTTTCAATAATTGAAATTACTATAACTAAAACAAACTAGAAACTGCTTCCGGGACCCTTGAGCAACATGTTTTCGCATTCTTTGCATATTGCTTCATCTATGTTTGATTCCAGATTGTGGTGTATATCGCAGATCAAAAGGCTTGACTTGATGTAATTGCACAGGCCAATGAATTTTGAAAGGCTGGACGGCGTATATGCCATATTGGATGCCAGGTTGTTACAAATATCACTTATCATGGCTGATACCTCTTTGACTGCAAGAAGTTTGGCAATCAACTCGGGATCTCCCCTGGTGCCTCTCACGTAATTGCTGATTGCAGCCTGTGTAACTCCTAGCATTTTTGAAACTTCTTCTTCGCGCACCTTGTGATCTTCGATGAGCTTTTTGGCCAAGATGGCTCTTAATGCTGGAATGAGTGTCTTTGTTTCAATCTCAGAAGGCAAAAGCATACGCAACTTTGGCGGTGTAAAATATTTAAAGCTAATCTTTATTGTCGTGATGACTTAATTGAGCGAGACACCAAGATCGGTTGATTGCAAGAAATTTGTCAAAGGTTACAGTCACTTGTATCTGACGCTGTTGTAAAATGTGCACCCGAAAGCATCTCCTTGTCAGGCGGTCTTGATTCGTCAATACTTGCATTTTGTCTTGATAACAAAACAACTCGTGCATATGCTATGGTGGCAAGCAACTTTCCCTCGACAGACTTGGTAAATGCACAGCTTGTTGCCAAGCTCTGTGATATGAAATTGAATATAATTTCTGCACCAATTGATGAACTATTGCAAGCAGTAGAGCAGACAATCAAGATCCTGGAGGTATTCAATCCAATTGAGATTCGAAATAACATTGTAGTTTATCTTACGATGAAATCTGCAAAGAACGATGGTTCCAAGTCAGTTATGACAGGCGATGGGGCAGATGAGCTCTTTGCAGGATATAATTTCTTTCAAAGGATGTCATCTTCGGAACTTCAGCAAGATCTTGAGCGAATATGGCAGGTGATGCACTTTCCGTCACGTTCCATATCGAAATCTCTTGGAATCCACCTACACACCCCGTTTCTTGATGAAAACGTTGTAAAATATGCAAAATCGCTACCTGCAGAACTTAAGGTGCACGAAGAAAACGGCCAAAAATATGGTAAATGGATCTTGCGAAAAACATTTGAGAAATTACTACCGCAATCAATTACGTGGAGGGCAAAAGCTGCAATGCAGGATGGCTCAGGCACAAACGGGCTGACTGGCTTTCTTGATGGCGTTATATCTGACTCTGCCTTTTTGGAAAAAACTGTAAAATATCTGAAAGAAGAACAAGTGACATTGCCAACAAAAGAAGCGCTCTACTATTATGAAATCTATAGAAAGTACTTTGATTATCCTGCCATGATAAAATCGTCAGAAAACAGGTGCCCTCACTGCAACTATTCTCTTAAAGTGGGGTCACATTTTTGCCGAATGTGTGGAAGCTTTCCTATCTAGTTCTTTTTCCACTTGTTGGGCTTTCTTACAAAAATTCTCTTGCATCCATGACAGCAAAAGTAATATTTTTTTCCTTTATACTCGTGTTCTAGCGCAAGCTTTTCGTCAAGCTCTATTCCGCAGACTGGATCTACCACTGTCATATCTTTGGTTCGTTTACCGTTTGTATTTAAAACTTACAATTAAGATGACGACAATTTGCTAAGAAGATCAGAGAACTCTGTTTCACTCAAGGCAGGAATCTTTGCCAACTCTAAATTCTCATCTATGTGCGAAGCTGATTTTTGTCCCACTAGGGGTGCAATGACTCCCGGTGTAGACCTGACAAACTGGACTGCCCTGTGGGATGCATGTGTTAGCTGCCCAAACTCTGGCAAGACATTTGGACCTAGGAGTTTTGCTTGCATGAGGGGAACACTTGTGAAAACTCCAATTCCAAGTTTTACTGCAGCTTCTAAAATGCTAAATGCAGTACCATCCTGTGTCTGGTTTTTCATGGTAAGGGCTTGATCAAGATACATGTTGTATGGCAGTTGGATGAACTTGAATCCGTTTTCAGCCCCCCCAATATCCTTGGCCATTTTTACAACATCAAAAATGGAAAGATGCTGTTGGTGTTCTTGTGGAACTCTAAAGCAATCCCATGTTGCCATGCCATAGTATTTTATTTTTCCGCTCTTTCTCTGGGTTTCATAAAAACCAAACACCTCTCCGAGTTTTTTCATAAATTCTTCCTTTGTCATGTCTTGGAGTTGTCCTTCGGCAGCATTGTGGAGATACATCAAGTCGATACACTCTAGTTCCAAGTTCTTGAGACTTTTGTTTAACTGGTCTTGAAGATATGGTATTGTCATACAATGGTATCCGGAAGATATGTCGCCTGACTTGATTATTCCGGGTTTTACAAGACTATTTTGAATATTTTGCCAAAACTCTTCTTTGACGTCGCCATCATTTGTGACGTAACCATTTTTTGTACTGATAAATAATTGATCCCGCCTTGCCTTGTTTTTCTCAATTATCTGGGCAATTGCCCTGCCTACTGACCTTTCTGCCTTTTGCGCTCTGTAATTTATGGCAGTATCTATGACATTTACGCCCAAGCTGACTGATTTTATCACGGCATCTTTGACTAGCTCATCTGTGGCGTCATCTGCATTTCCAAGATAAGTTCCTATTCCAATAGACGATAACGTCAATCCATCAAATTGCTTAAAGTGGTTCTTTGCAACATTTGTATGGTTTTTTGCAAACTCTGCAGTGCCCTCAGATGTGGCATGACCTGCTATCATGAAATGCCTCTGGATATGGTTGATTTAATTCTATTTGGCCGCGTGCATGAAATGGTCTGCAATAAAACTTGCAACAAGAAGGATTCCGGTGACTCTGCTATATGACACAAAGTTTTTCATTATGGGAACAAAGTCTTCTACCTTGTCAAATTTCTGTTTTAGAGCCTTGCACGATTTTATCACAATAGGTATGGTGGCCAGAGTGACAAGGGATATGATTGGAAAAAAGTGAAGCGCTACTGATATCACGATTATTCCATATGATATTGTTGGAAAGATCCACACGCTTGAAGCCGCCCTTGGTTTTCCAAGTAATATTACCAGCGTCTTTCTTCCATGTGCCTTGTCTGCATCGTGATCAGGAAATGAGTTTACAAAGAGGATTGTTGACGACAAAACACCAGATATTATTCCGGCAAGTACAGGCTCTGTAGTTATTTGTGCAGCCTGGACAAAATACGTCCCAAGCACTATCATTGAACCCTTGATGGCAACAAAGACCTCGCCTAGGCCTGAATCAACTATTCTTGTAGAGTAAAAATAAATCGAGATGATGGCAAACCCCAAAATTATTGCAATTGTTATACCCCTTTCAAAGACAAAATATGACCCAATTGACGCGCCGATGATCAACATTATAACTCCAGCACGGTATACTTCGGAGGGCCTAAGCAGTCCCTCTGGCAATACTCCTGTACCGCCGCTAAACTTGGTCCTCTTGGTCTCGGTATCTATTTTTCTCTTGTAATCCCAATAGTCATTGAGCAAATCCACGCTTGCATGCAATGCTATGACGCCTCCTAGTGTCAGTATTGCAAATTCTATATTGATGGTAGCATTTTGCCACCAGTTTATGGACAGTCCCAGAAAAACTGAGATTACTGATGCAAGCAGAAACCTGATTCGAACAGCGCGTAGCCAATATGACAAGGCCATAACAAGTCAAAACGCTGGGGTCTATTTCGGTATATGGACTGTATGAAATGTATGGATGTGATATGATTATGATATGATTATCGTAATGTTTCCAAGTCTAAACTTTCTAACGGCTTTCTTCCATTGAACCCTTCGTCTTTTCCATGCCAGAACTTGATCTCAGTCTCTCCCTCTTTCCAGCAAAGCCAAATCTCCTCATTGAATCGAAGTGATGGAAAATCAAGCAATCCATCTTCTACGCTTTTTATGACCACTCCAGTGCTCTCCAGATCTTCGATTGCCTTGTAAAAGTTTGAGATTGCGGTATTGAATTCTTGTTTCTTAAGTACGTAATCCTTGAAACTGGAAGCATATTTAGGATTTGTCTCCATCTCTGTTTGTATTCTTATAATTTCATTTTTTAAATTCACCAGTTCTTTGAATCTTTTAATCACTGAAGGCAGAACAGCATTTGCTTCTTGTAGCGTAAAATGAGAAAACATTACCATGCTACCATTTTGGCCCAGTTAAAAGCATTAAGAAGTTTTGTCCAGTGATGATATTGCTTCTGCAATCATTCTTGATGCCAGGTGTGATGTCCTGTCCTTGATGTCATAACTTGGACAAACTTCCATGATGTCAAGCCCTACTATTCCTCGTTTTACTATTGACTTGAGAAGATATAGTACCTCAAGACTTGCAAGCCCAAGCGGGACTGGAACTGATACTCCTGGGGCATAAGCGGGGTCAATAGAGTCCATGTCAACTGAAACGTATACGTTTTGCCCAAGTTTGTCAAGTGTCTCTTTCTCAATTTTTGTAATGCCGTCTTTGAGAATGTCAAGGGGGGTTATCACAGACAGGTTGTATTTTTTGATGTTGTCAATCTCTTCGCGCTCTGGGGTCCTAATTCCTATCTGTACACTTGATGTTACATCTATGTTAGGCAGGACATCATTTACGACAGAGCCGTAATAGCCACTATGTGATCCAATAAAATCTGGATGGGCATCAAAATAGACAAGAGAGACGGGGCCATATTTTTTGGAGATTGATTTTATGATATCTGTGGAAATGGAATGATCGCCCCCTATTGATATTGGAATCTTTGAGCTAGAAACTATCTTTTGTATCGTATCACCAACTTCGGTTCGTAGTATGTTGCCATAATCGTACACTTTTTTGTTTATGCCGCCAAGTGGAAAGCCGGCAGAAATGTCATTGCCTCTTTTGTAAGTGTCTCGTATGTTGGAGATTTCTCTTATTTTATGTGGTGCTTCAGAACTTCCCTTGCGCAATGAATGCGAGTTTGATTCGTCGGGTATTCCCAAAACAACAACTTGAGCTTCGTCAAAACTTTCAGTGTTTGCCCAACATATCCTCATTCTTATGTTAATGATCTGTAATTATAAAAAACTGACTAGTATTTCGTGATGTTATGGCCTATACCTGGTATGATACATCGCCTACCAGCAATCGATGGATGATTCCTCTGCTGGAAACCAACAGTGCGCCATCATCGTCTATGCCAGTGGCTCTTCCTTTTATCTCCCTGTCAGGAGTTGATATCTTGACACTCTTTCCAATTGTTGAAGATCGTTTCTCCCACTGGCTTTTGATTCCGGAAATGTTGCCTGCAACCATTTTGTTGTATAAATGCTCAAGCTCGTACAGAAATGACTGGAGCAAAACTATTGGCTCTGACTTGGCCTTCTTTTCCACTAGAGTTGTTACACCGTAAAAGTTCTTGGAGTTTTTTGCGGACTTGGATATAATATTTGGCTGAACCCTGAAGTTTATCCCTACTCCTATTACAAGATAATCTATTTGATTTGATTCAATGGATGCGTCAACTAGTATTCCAGCCACCTTCTTGTCTTTCAAAGTAAGGTCGTTTGGCCACTTTAGCTTGGGTTTTAATTTTAATACTTTTTCAATTGCAATGCCAAGGGCAAGCGAGGTCAGCATGGGAAAAAGCGAAACTTGAGAGACCTCAAAATTTGGCTTAAGAAGTATGGATAGCCATATGCCACCTCTTGGGGATACCCATTTTCTGTTTTGTCTTCCCCTGCCACGGGTCTGACGCTCGGCTATCACAACTGCCCCATTCTCATAAGGCTTTGATGCTAACTTTAGAGCAAAATTCTGTGTCGAATCTATAGTGTCAAAATAGTAAATCTTTCTTCCAATTGTTTCTGTCTGCAATCCATCTGAAATCTCCCATGGCAACATTAGATTTGTTTTAGAATCCAGCCTGTATCCTGAATTTTGTCTTGACCTTATCTTGTAACCCAAAGACTGGAGTTTTTTCATGTTTTTCCAGACTGCCGCTCTGCTCAGACCTAAAGACCTGCTAATATCTTCCCCGGACAGAAATTCTGCCTGATGGGATTTTAGCAGCCTGACTATCTTGTCTGGGGTGTCATCAAATGAAGTGTATACATGTTGTTTGTTTGTCAAGTACCTTGAAGTTATTCGTTTAACAGTTTTTTAATGTCTTCCTCAAGAAGACTGCTTTGGCCAAATGACACGTCCCTGAGTATTCCTTTTTTATCAATTAGGATGGTAGAGGGAGTCCCTCGCAGGGAATACTGTTCAAATGTCTGGGCTGCATATTCCTTGCCTTTGAGATATTGTTTGACGCGCTCGATAATCTCTAATTTTTGATCTTCGCTGTAGGAATCAAATCCTGGTACGTTGGACTGGATTACTTCATCTATCTTTTCTTGATTGATTGTTCCACCTGCTTTCTCTAAAAGATCCATGCCGACAGGAAATGGAATTTTGTATGGTATTTTTTTTCCGTCTACAAGATGACCATACTGTCCCAACGCTTTGAGCGTTTCACCTATCGTTTCACCCTTTGTCAGAAGAAGTTCTAGATTCTCAATAGTATTTTTATCAAAATCTTCAAACGCGGTTGCAATTCCAAGGACTGTAACGCCCTCTTTACGATACTTGTTGTAGATCTCAATTGCTTGCGGTATTCCGTATAGGAAACACCCTGGACAATTTACTTGGAAGACTTCGACCAAGACAACATTGTCTTTTTCTTGGTCTATGTTGGTAGGCAGTCCCTGCACCCATTTTGAGACCCCAAGATTTGGCGCCTTGGAACCTATCTTTGCAATCATTGAGAAAACTATTGATCTTTGGTATCTATTTCTTTTGCAGATGCGACAAGAAGCTTCGAAATTCTTTTATATGCGCGCCCTATAGCTAAAACCATGTTGTCCAAGTTACCGGTCGTACTGTTAGTAACAGCAGTTCTGATGGTATCTATTGCAGTATCAGCCATTCCAGCATCAAGTGCGTTGATACAAAGAGACTATAGTTACCTAAATGACAATCATCAAACAGTATTAACTGGAGACACCAAAGTTTGTGGAGACCACATGTGCGCACCAGGTGAATGGGATAAATTACAATCATCACTTTCTGCTTCACAGATGGGTAACCAAACTGGAAGAAACGCAACCACTACAACCGTAACACCAATGACCTCTAGTGGATCATCATCAAGTCTTTGCACTATGGTAAAGAACGCACTTTCTAGCGCAAATGCAGATCCAACTGTTGCACAATCGGTGCTATCAAAGTTAGGTTGCTAAAATAGCAATATTTCAATCTCTTTTTTTAAAATCTCTGTCTTTAGTTTAGACTCAAAAGTTTACGTCAAAACCGCCCATGTCGCCTGAGCCGACATCACCGTGACCAAAATCTCCTCCACCATAGTCACCGTGGCCCATGTCGTGGCCGCCATCATCATGGCCCATGTCTGTTGAACCAGTATCGTACATGGATTGATCAGGCATAAAACTTGCCATGGCAAGTCCAGTAAATGACATCATTGATGAAAACATCATCATGTCCATAATTCCCATGAACATCATTGAAGGCAAGATGGAACGGTTGTCATCCATGTGTTGCTGTAACTTTTCTTTGTCTCCACTCTTCCAGATGGTTACCATCTGGTCCCAATGTTGTTGCAATTCAAATCTTCTTTCTTCTAGTTCTTTGATTCCTTTTTCTGTTAGAATAACCTCCTTCTTTGGTCCAAAGAACCCTTTCTTTTCAACTGTAGTAACCAATTCATTCTTTTCAAGGCGTTCGATAAGTTGCTGTATCTGCATTTGGTCAATCTTTGTCTTTTTTCTAATCGCGTCAAATTTTTTAGCGCCCCGCTCTATTGAACTTAGAACTATGACATCATTTGGTTCTTCTTCCATGTAGTAACGCGTTGTATTTGTGCCTATAAATTGTTCTACTATAATCTATTAAGAGGAATGATTCTAGATGTATATCATATGGAAACAGATTCACATTCAGACGAGCAGATAAAAAAAATCTATACACTGAAAAATATAGCTGTTGTCGGCATGTCAAAGAACCCAGAAAAAGCAGCGCACTATGTGCCAAAATATCTTGCGGAAAAAGGTTACAACGTAATACCAATCAACCCAACGGCTGACGAGATTCTTGGGAAAAAATGCTATCCGGGCCTGATGGATGTTCCAGTTCAGATAGATATTGTTGATGTTTTCAGGCCATCAGATCAGGTAAAACCGGTAATTGACGAGGCAATCAAGATAAAACCCAAAGTGATATGGCTCCAAGAGGGAATACATAATCCTGAGGCAGAGTTGGCAGCAAAAGAAACAGGAATAGATGTTGTCTTTAACAGGTGCATGCTTGCAGAACACCAGAGACTATTCTAAGACATGGAAGACGATCTTTCAAAATTTTACGCATCTCTTTCAGATCTGGTAAAGTCATTTGAGCAAAAAAATGTGTTAATCAAGATGGTATCAGATGTGGATTCTGGCATCATCAAGATATATGGTGAAAAATCTGATGCGCTTACACGTGCAAAAGCGGGACTGGAGGAAGTTGTAGAACTTGCATATGATACGGCAGAGCATCATCCTTACTGGAATTTGCTGTATGATGGCTCACAAATTCTAAATGTTGTTTTAGAAAAATGGAAAGATGATCTAACTAAAGAAGAAATTGCAGAAATACAATGGTATGCAAACAAGATAAAAGACTCGCTTGAAAGTGTTGCAAGTCACCGCCATCACGAGTAATTTACAACAGAGATAAATAGCAAGGAGGCAGAGATGAATTTATGCCAATAAAAATTGGCCTTATCGGTAAAACAAATACTGGAAAAACAACATTTTTCAATTCGGCCACACTGTCAGGCGGAGAGATCTCTACCTATCCATTTACGACAAAGAAGCCTGAACGCGGGGTAGGCAATGCGATCACGCCATGCGTTCATGCTGAATTTAGCGTCAAAGATAATCCACAAAATTCAAAATGCGTAGACGGGTGGAGATTCATACCAATTGAGCTCATTGACCTTCCAGGTCTCATAAAGGGGGCTTGGATGGGAAAAGGTCTGGGAAACCAGTTCCTTTCCGTTGCAACACAGTCTGATGCCCTTTTGCATATTGTGGATGTTTCAGGAAGTGTTGATGCTGCAGGTAGGATAACTGAGGTTGGCCAAGGAGACCCAATAGCTGACGTCTCAGACATCGAAGAGGAATTGATAATGTGGTACCAAAAACTCTTGGAAGGCAACAGGGATAAGATATCAAAACTTGTCAACTCTGAAACAGAGCCTGTTATGGCTATAACTGACGTGTTTCGTGGAATAGGAGTCAAAGAATATCATGTAAAAGAGACGCTCAAAGTAACTGGCCTTGAAGACAAGCATTTTGATAATTTCAACATGGATGACAGCAAAAAATTCTCTGCACATCTAAGAAAGATTTCAAAGCCAACCCTGATTGTTGCAAATAAGATTGACCTTTCCGGGGCTGACAAAAACTTTGATAGGCTGCGTGAAAAGTATGTGGATACAATAATTGTACCTGCAAGTGCTGACAGCGAACTTTCACTTAGGCGTGCAGAACAAAAGGGACTGATAAAGTACGTGCCAGGCTCGGAGCAGTTTGAGATACTTCACAAGGAAGCGCTTGCCAAAAGGCAACTAGATGCTCTTGAATTTATCACAAAAGGAATACTTGGAGAGTACATGCGAACTGGTGTCCAGTTTGCAATCAACGTGACTGTCTTTAAATTATTGAAGATGAACTCGGTTTACCCGGTGGCCAACCCTGAGAAACTCTCGGACAGAAAGGGGCACATACTTCCAGACCTCATCCTTGTGAAAGACGGCTCTACAATAGAAGACCTGGCAAAAGAGATCCACTCGGACCTGACCAAAGGGCTTCTCTATGCAAAGGATGTGCGATATGGAGTACGACTGCCAACCAATTATCAGCTAAGAGACAGGGATGTTGTGTCATTGGTCAGCGCACAGACAAAAAAGTCCTAGCCCTCGGCGCCAATTTTTTCCTGTTTCATCCACAGTGTTTTTTTCTTGTGATCAATTAGTACTACTCCCATGTCTGATATTTTCTTTCTGATGGCATCTGCCTCCTGGAAATTCTTTTGGCTTCGTAATAGGTTTCGCCTGTCAATCAAGTCATTGAT
>JBOGQT010000017.1:0-4452 GCA_050749105.1 Nitrosotalea sp.
AGTTTAACACCCTCGTTTTAAAACTAGTTCAAGGTTAGGTCTAACAAAATAACAAATCACTTGGCTAGAAAGACTGAATCGCTTTAAGTAAAACATGAAGTACAAGTTATCGCCTAGTTTATCAAACCCTCAAAGTAAAAAGATCTTGAAAGGATTGGAAATGATTCTGAGGTATTTTGTATTAGATTTTAAATGACCAAACAAGAAATTTTATCTTTATTTTAATAACAACCCAATTATCATTACAACTTTAGAGTAAGATATTGAGGAAACTTTTGCCACCTCAGGTAACGATTTTGCATAATTTGCGGCATCATACTTGTCATACCAGCTTATTGATTTTGCCTCAACTACAAGGATTTTTGCTCCTGGTGCTGCCTGATGTGCCTGGGCCACAAAAGGTGACATATCAGAGTTTGAGGATGGATTTGAGTTTGAAATTCCATATGGTGTTGCAATCTCAAGACAACCGTTATTTACTGTGCAAGCAGGCAGTCCAAATTGAGCATCATATACAGCAAGTTTGTTTTCCAACGAAGGATCGTGTGATGTGACAATAATTGCAATCATGGAACCGTGTCCACATAGAGATGAATTAGTCCAGTTAGAAGAAGTGTTAGAACAAGAACTTGCCGCAAACACATTTGGAATGGCCAAGGCTGAAGACAGGATGAAGAGAGATATCATACCAATGAAAATGGTCTTTCTATTCAATCTATGTACCTTTATGGTCTTTGTTCTTTTTAAATATGGTAATGGTTCTTAATTATGAAAATGGTAGTACAAATTTTTTACCTGTATATCTACATCGACTGACATATGGAAACACTAACAGTTTCATTGATGGTTGATTACGAGATAATTCAGAAAGTCTATTTTATACAATTTTCTCTTTTTGCATAGTCGGTCTCACCTTAAGTAGCACAATACATAATCCTATGAATGCAATCTGGCTGATCTCTAAAGGAAGTGTCATTCCACCTAGTCCTCTGCCATGAGTCAGACCGTGAATATGTGTAACAGCCCACAGTATTATCATAACAGCAGTTCCTCCAATTCCAACATATTGCCATATCTTATTCCATCCCTTGATTACAGGTAGTACCCAAAATATTTGCAGTATTCCACCTACAAGAAAAAATATCCCTTGCGCCTGTTCGTCCGACTCGGGATGGGCACCCATGAGTACGTGGATTATTCCCGCAATAACTGTTGCAGCAGCTGCCGTATAAGAAAGCGACAGGATTTTTGCGCTGTCAGACTTTACGATTTCATTCATTTTGACATAAACATTTTATAGATTTAATAAAACACTTACTACCATTCCTATCAATGAGAATGACAGTTAGGCAATTAAATACAGAAAACAAATTTCCAAGAGGAACATGCCAAAACATCAATACAGATCAGACATAGGCATAATTTCAGATATTTTATCCGTAACAATGGATTGTGGCAGGAATGGTGCAATAATATCCTCGATATCTAGAAGGGCCAATCTGTCACATTATGTGGTAATCGAAAAGTGCAAGAAGCTAATAGATGCAGGATTGGTAAAATCTCTAAATAACAGTAAAAATCGGATTTTTGTCATTACAGAAAAGGGAATACAGTTTTTCCCACACATGCAAAAATTCCTAGAAACAGCAGAGGTATCCAAGATCAGGTATTGACTAGATATGAATAATGTAAAAACCTCACTAATACTTGGCATCTCTCTTGCTGCAATCATCATTTCTTTGATAGCAATTACCATGCTCATGCAAAATACATTGCAGACAAATAACCAGAACGCAGTACAAGCGGCTACACAACATTACACAAGGCAAACAAGAGAATTCTGGTTATTCAATAGTAACATTCCTGATTTCAATGAAACACTAATGGGCATGCCACATGATGTCTACAGTATGCCTACCATGGCAGTCTTCAAGGGCGATACAGTGGTAATCCACTTCTTTAACATTGAAGAACCCACTGGAGACCACCATTCATTTACCATAAAAGATGCACCATACCATATGGATGTAGCACTAAGTCCGGGCCAAAATAAGACCATAACATTTGATGCAAATACAACAGGTACATTCACGTATTATTGCATATTTCACCAGCCTACTATGAGAGGTCAACTCATAGTACAGCCTCCCCCGTACTGAGTTCATATTATTTTTCTGAGAACTTTTCCCAAAGCCTGACTATCTTATCATCCATTTTGAGTCTTTCAATTTTGTATGAAATTTTACCATCCTTGAACCTTATTTCAATCTCAGAAACGAGGCCCTTGTAGTAGCTTTCATCCAGTCCCTCAAGCGTTCGGACCACCTTGGTCTTTTTTATCATTTGCATGTACTCTAGGAATTTTATTTTTCTGTAGGTTGTAGACAATGGCACTCCAAGTTTTGTTGCGATCTCTTGTGCGGTTATCTCATTATTTGTTAAAAGTATGATTATCTCTCTACTGTATCTGTCCCCAAGTACTGCTATGATGTCATCATCGCTTTCCATTTCAACTTTTTTTGACTGCCAGGATCAGGACGGCAAATCCAGCGATCTCAAAAGACTCCTCTATGATTTTTTGTAGACCCCCGTTGTTAAGGAATAAAAATGCGTCTTCGACCAATGTTTCGCCTAAAACTAGTAACGTGAAACCTATTGCCAAAAGAAGCATGGGAGGAAATTTTGTCCTCTTGAATGCCTTTGCTGCAAAAAATACAAGCAAAAATCCTACTATCAGGTGTGCCACAAGTAGGACATAGTGGGTAATCGATGAATCTACCATTTCTCATCATCTGTCCCAGATAGCGAAATCATAACAACAAGTCTAGATATCGAAAAATTTTTCATCTCTTCACCTAGTCGGCGTTGTTTTACGTTTTTAATTAATATGCCCATTCCTAACAATGGGAATGGTAACCAGACTATTATAAGAAAATAGAAAAGGGAATGCCATGAACAAGAAGATTGTAATCGGTGCAGGCATTGCAGTACTTGCTATTGCCATAGCGATAGTAGGCATCAAGACTACCTTGGGCGATAAAGCTGTAGGACTGCCCGGAGAAGAGAATACCGAAAGTGCGCTACACATACAAGAATCCAATGAATCATCATCGGCAGCAAACACTACTGCCAATTCGGCCGAATCCGGATCTACAGAATCAAGTGAATCAGGGCCATAATTTAAGAATCAATTTTTTATTTTATTTTGTTTCCAAAAGCTGCAATACTGATAGTGATGCTTTTAATGTGTCAATCTCTTTTTCAGCGCAGACATACAATATACTCTCACACAAAGGAAAGATCATTGAAATAACCTTGTCTCCATGCGTTATTGTAAATTTTACCTCCCCGAGATTATGGTCATGGTCTCTGCGCATTCTCACACCTAATGCAATTTCCATTAACAATATCTCCTGTTCTTTTTGACCGACAAGCGCCTCCTCTGTTCCTTCTTTTTTATTTTTAGCAAGCAGTCTTCCATTATCATTAATTATTACAACAAACATCATTTTAGAATCCAAGTGGAGGATCTCATCACAGATAGACTCGAGTCTATCTGATTGAATCAGCATCATGACATCACTGTATTACGAATTTAATAAAGCACTTACTACCGTTCTCATCGATAAAAATGGTAGAACCGGTTTTATTCCTATTTGCAGATTAATCATTCAATGAAATTATCTTCATACGGATTGATAGCACTTGTAATACTTGCCACAAGTGCACCGACACTGGCTCTTGCACAGTATGAAAACCAAGGAGATGGCCAGGGAAGAGATATGATCATGACAGTCTTTAGTTTAACATTGTATGTTACCATATTTGCAATACTTGGCGTGGTAGGATACTCGATTTGGAAAGTATACAAGATAAGAAGAAAGGCAGTAAAGAGGTTGAATTGATCCTATGAAAATTTTTCCTGCCAATTCGTATTTGACAATATCAGTATTAGTGGCACTGGTATTTGTTCCCGCCGTGGCCTATGCTGACGATGATAGTGGATTTAGCACTGCCGCAACCCTTGGCTGGCTGGCCATTGGATGCGGGGTAGCAGCAAACCTTTCGCTTGTGATATTCAAAATGGTAAGAAGGATTCCTGTAATGAAGTTAGTTGGTGGTTCTGCCACTTCACAAAGTTTGACACCCATGTACAAACCAGTGTTGGATTTTCATATAATGTTAAATTCAGTAGGATTCTTTGCGGGTTTGTCGCATGGATTTATGCTTATGCGAGGACTGGACTATATCTCACTTTCATTGGTCACAATCATGACTGTTTCAATGATTAGCGGTGTACTGCTTCGGTTCACATCAGGTAAAAACTTGAAATTTGCAAGCAGGCTAGTTCACGGCCAAGCTATTCTTGCGGCATTACTGGTAACACTTGTTGTTTTACATGTAATTACAAGATGGCATCATGGAATTGTTATGCATTACATATGAGGAATG
>JBOGQT010000018.1:0-13158 GCA_050749105.1 Nitrosotalea sp.
CAACAACAAAGACCTCAACAACAAAGACCTCAACAACAAAGACCTCAACAACAAAGACCTCAACAACAAAGACCTCAACAACAAAGACCTCAACAACAAAGACCTCAACAACAAAGACTAGTACCACAAGTCAATAAGCAAAAATCAAATATCACGATTCCAAAACTCGCGTCCCAAAACCATGAACAAAAATCTTCTGATGGTGCGGTGGCACAAAAAACAATGAAAAAAATAAGAAAACCACGTCAAACAAACGCTCCAACCATTCCAAAGACTGAAGCAAAAAAACTGATATCCAAAGAATAGAAACAAATCGGTTCAATTCAGATTACAATTTTTATTATGGATTTCTTTATCGTAATCATTGAAAAGAAAACCTCAAATCCTCATAATTGGAAACAATGAAAATGGATTTACTCCTGATCTTGAAAAAGTAGCGTATGCGACAGGGATCGAAGTGGCAAAATCTGGAGCAGTTCTAATTACTGGGGGTCTAGGCGGAGTGATGAAGGCAGCTTCTCATGGTGCAAAAGATGGAGGTGGATTAGTGATTGGCATCATACCTCAAAATGACGCTTCTTTTGCAAATGAATACTGTGATGTCGTAATTCCAAGCGGCATGGGGCTTGCAAGAGATTTTCTTACTGCACTTTCAGGAGATGGTGTAATAATCATTGGAGGAGGATCTGGAACTCTTTCAGAAGCCTGTGCAGCTTATATGCACAAAATACCCATGGTTGCCATCAAAAACACAGGAGGGATTGCAGATAGATATGCTGATCAATATATTGATCATAGACAGCAAGTAAAAATAATTGGAGTTTCAGGACCGAAGGAAGCTGTAAAACTTATCTTAGAGCAAATTAATTCGAGATAGATAGGAGATAAGGATCTGGTTCATAGAATTGACCATATTTTTTAGAAAGATCTTGCAGTTCTCTAACTATGTTTGCCATTCCAAATCTCTTTGCCGTTTCAAATATTGGATTTTTTAGTCCCATGCCAAGATTCAATGCTTTTTCTATTTCTTGTGCATCACTTGCCTGGTTTGTGATAAGCCATGCCGCATTGTTTAGTATTATGCCAAGTATCTGAGTTGGGTCAAACTTCTTTGCTAATTCTTCTGTTAAGTTAACACGTTCGTATTTTTCGCCAGTATAGTCATAGAAACCGCTACCGGTTTTCTGACCAAGTTTTTTCTGATCAAATAATTTTTGGATTAATGGGTGCGGGTTGATTACTTTCTTATCTCTAGAATACATTTCAATCGTTGCCTTGTGAATTACGTCAAGACCTGTAAAGTCTGCAAGCTCAAAAATTCCCATGGGGAAATTTAGCGTAAATTTTACCGCAGAATCTATCTCAATCATAGACGCTTTTGTTCTATCCATTGCCCAAACAGATTCATGGACAAGAGGTATGAATATTCTGTTTACGATGAACCCTGCAACATCCTTTCTACATAAGACAGGTTCCTTTGATACTGATTTGACAAAGTTCATTGTTAAATCAACAAGATCTTTTGGAGTTTTTTGTCCTGGAATGACCTCCACCAATTTCATCAATTGTGGCGGATTAAAGAAATGGATTCCAATGAATTTGTTAGGTCTATTTGTCATATTGGCAATTTCTGTAATTGGTAAGGTGCTAGTATTTGACGCATAGATTGTATCCTTGTTTGCTACGGTATCAACTTCTGCATATAGTTTCTTTTTCAAATCCATTATTTCTGGAATAGCTTCAATCATTAAATCACAATTCTTTAACGCGTCTTTCAGATCAACCTTTGGAGTTATTCTTGAAAATATTTTTTGCCCTTCTTCTTCTGAAATTTTTTGTTTTGATACAAGCTTGTCAATACTCCATTTGATTTTTTCCATGGCTTTGTCCAAAAACTGTTGTTCTATGTCACGTAGTACTACATCATATCCAGCCATGGCTGAAACTTGAGCAATGCCATGGCCCATTATGCCAGAACCTAAAACTGTGATGTTTTTTATTGTCATGTTGAAATTTTATATGCGTCCCTTTGTAAATTATTCGGTTAATGTTAAAGACTGTCTATGATTGATTTTAGATGAGATGGTAGATCCGGTAGTTCACCTATATGGCTTACATTATTTTGAAGAATGTCTGAGCCTATTCTTCTTACTTGTTGAGTGGCAATAAGTGTTGTAATGCCTCTGTCAATATCTTTTTCTTGTAATATCGATTTGAGTTTTTCCAGTAGAGTATTCTCATTTTCATATTTGCTTATTGCATATTGTAATAATATCAATTTGTCACTGCTTGAAATATCTTCCATATCGAACATTCATTATGACACTCGATAAAAAATGTTTTTAAAAATTTCCTAGATAATAACACGTAGATCCACCCATATTCTTAAAACCTAGCAACAATTGAACAGTATTAGATTTTGGACATTGAAAAATTCACGGATGACGTGTACACTGTAGCAGAGAAACTAACCCAAAACAAAACTCCTGAGATAAAATCACGGATAAATTTTGTACGTGAAAGACTCATTGAGTTATATCAAAAAAACCTTGTTAAAATCAATCACTCTGTACTGGAAATAATCTGTGCGTCCAATCTTATTGCACAGGGTTATTCAATAGATATAGAAAAACATCTTTCTGATATTCTTGTCTGTGATGTGTTTGCCACAAAAGGTGATGGTACCTTCATCATGGAAATTGAAACTGGATTTACACCCCCTGATCATGCACTTGATACAATTGATTATTATGTTGCAAGAATAGCAAGTAAAATTGCAAGGTATAGTCAGTTTTGCTCAAAATTTGCTCTTGCTACTCCAGTGGTAGGAATATTACCAATACCAAAACTCTTTCTTAAACCTCCAAGTAAAAGAACAAAGGATGAAGTTCAAAAAATAAAAGATCTTTGCGATAGGTTCTACAAAAACCCTCCAATTGAGGTAAATGACATCCTAAATGCAAGATTACATTCTGTTTATCTAATAAATATTGACAAATGTTTTGCAAAACAACTTGATCCATACACATATCTTGAGATTATTGAAAAATTGCAAGAAGCAAGTGAGCTAGATCTGTGATTCTTTTTGTAATGCGTCTATTGTGGCTTGTTTTCTATATTCAAAAATATCAGAAAGTTGACGCATTACATAGTCTTCAAAGATCCTACCAATGAAACCATATGGTAGTTGAAAATCAATTTGATCTGTTATCTCTGTTTTAACATGGCTTATTTTATTGAATTTGTGCACATGTCTCCATATTTTGAATCTACCACTAATCATTTCATCAACATACTCATATGGTTTCAAATAGGTTATTTTGGAATGCCATTTTGTATCTGTAACTAGTTTGGCGCTTAGCCAAGCTTCTGCCCCTTCTTCAAGAATTTCAGTTTGAGTCTTGAGAATATTTATTTTCATTCTTTTTGGAGTGATTATTTTCAAGTGGTTTATGTTTGTATAAAACTTCCAAACCTTATCTATGTCACAATCTATTACAAACGAATGTTTGAATTGCTTCATGATTTACTATATTCTGGTTTTGAGCCGGTGTTTGTGTTTGCATTTTTACGTTCATTCGCGCACTCCTTCATTTTTTCAGGAGTATGAGAGTTTATTGCCTTACCACACATCGCACACGTTGGATTTGATTCAATTGGCTTGCGTTCAAATTTCAATAAAATAAGAAAACTGGCATTAGAATATAATCCCTAGAGTTTTCTACCTATGTTATTGTAAAGCATCTTCAAGTTGAAGTATTGAACGCAAAATCAGGCTTGATATTCCAAGATGAGATGTCAGAAAGGCAGCAGTTTCTTCAAGATGGTTTTCTCCTCTATATCCTTCATCGTATGTAATTTCAATTGAACCCTTATCAGTTTCAATATAAGCAGTTAGTAGAGAATAAGGTCCAAGTTTGGGATCTTTTTTTTGAATGTATAGATTAAGACAGACATACTTAATTTTGTATCCGCGCTCTATGAAGTTTCCTGATGACATTAAGACTATTGTTTTGTCAGGAGTTCTTTCTAGTCTCTTAGGATCTACTACGTCTACTATCTTCAACAAATATGATACGCGTATCTTTCTAAATAATCTTGCCATACAAAATAATTTAAAAATAGTTCATTCGAATTTCATTAGTTTATTTGAAATTTTGTACGATGATAAGGCATCAGTCTTAAAATATCAATAGGATATTGTGACATTATTCATCGTCAATAGTGCCACCCTGACCATAGATCACTGGCATTGTTACAGTGCTTGTTACATGAGCAACATTTCTCACTTTTGATATTGCTGTATCAACATTGGTAGGATCTTTTGCTTCAATTTTTACAAATACATCATATCTACCCATGACGCCGTTGACTTCGGTTACATTTGGCAAGCCTTTCACTTTGGCAACTACCTCTTTCTCGTTTCCAGGCACACATGTTACCAAGATGTATGCAATCATGTTGCTTTGACAGGATTCTCTGTTAAATAAACTATCTAAACTGACGAAGCAATCTAGTTTGTGAGAATATCGCTACAACCACTAACGTACCAAATGCTAGTACATATGCAGTGGTTGTTCCAAATTCAGGAATCACAATTGTGCCTATCATGGTGAATTCTTTAGTACCTGCTTGAATTGGACAATCTAGGATCCTTTCCATATCAGTTTTAGTTTGTGTACAATTCACATCATTTCCATTTTCTTTTATAACTAGTCCATCTGGAGCATCTATCACTTGTTTTGGAATCTGATATTCTTCTATAATTGAATCGTTTTGCATTTGGGTCGTATCAGTCTGGATGGTGATGGAATTATTAGCCGTTGAGACTTCTACATTTCCATATTTTACAAGATTAGCGTTTTCTCCGATAACCCTTATCTCGTTGCCAAATACTGGAATTGTTTGTATTTGTCCTGTAACTACTTGAAACTGAATTTGTGCCGTCTGATTATCTTGCTTTATGTTGACAGTATAAATGCCACCCTGAGCGTCATCGCTCAACACAAAATCGTGAACAAAGAAATCATTCATCAATTCAACCTGTCCTACCTCATATACATTACCTATTGGATTTCTTACTATTATTGTTACAGGGTTTTCATTTGTTAACTGTTGAACTTTACCTGTAATTAAGACGCCGTCACCTGGTTCATAAGATTGTTTATTGGTACTTGCAGATATTTCTGATGGGTTTTGAGCATATGCTAAATTAACAGACACAAAAATAAATGAAATGAGAAAAACCACTAGCATTATCCAGCGCATTGGCAATTTTGATAATCTCATGGTATTTAACTGTAAATTTTTGATTTTGTAGTTTCTTTAGTTGTTTCATTAATTGATTCTAGTTTATCCTCAAGAGAACGATCCTCATCTCTTCTTTCATCAATCTTAAGAATTGTTTCCACTCTGGCTACACCCATAGCAAATATTGCGTTTGTGATAACCTTTGATGCTTCAAAGATTTTGTCTATGCTTTCCGATTCAATTATGGTTCCCATTGGAGTTACTTGATATCTTATACCATCTATTTTCTTCAAGTTCTTTAATCCACTTGCGATGTACTTGCCTAAGCTTGGAGATGACGTACCTATTGGAAGAATTCCAAGTTCTGCATGAATCTTTGTCATGATATGTAGTATTTCTTGTTCTTTAAAATAATTGTGAAATTTGATCTATAGAAAAGCGTCAAGACCTGTTTTTGTAGTCAAATCATGTTTTTCAAGAATCTTTGACATTTTTTCGCCCATCTTCTTTGCTGCACTTACTTTTCGTTTGCCTATCCAATAGTAAGTTTCATCAGTCGTGTCTTTTGCAATCAAGACTATTAGTTTTCCATATTCTTTTCTACCTGTACGGCCTTTTCTTTGAACATATCGAATGGAGCTTGGTACATTATCAAAAAAGATCACCGTGTTTACTTCAGAGATATCTAGACCCTCTTCCCCTACCCTCGTGGCAATCAATACTTTGTATTGACCATCTCGAAATCTTTGAATTGTTTCTATTTGTTTTTTCTGTTTAAGTCCAGTTTCTCCAGCCTTTCCTATGAGAAACCCTGCTGGAATGTTCATCTCAGTTAGTTTTTGGTGTATGATCTCTACAGAGTCTCTATAGCTTGTAAATACCAAGGCTTTGCCAGAAAGTTTGCTTAATATTTCCTTCAATTTTATTATTTTTGAATGTTCTATGCCCTTTTGTTGAGCTTCCTGAGCTAATCGTACAGCTTTTCCAAAATTCAAATCATTTTCAAACAAATCTCGTATGCCTACTCCTTTTTTCTCTCTTGTTCTTTCACAAAATCTTAGAAACGACGTCACTCCATGAGATTCTAGTACGTTCAAGGCATGAATTAGTCGTATTGCCGTAAAAAGAGGCTTGGCAGCTCTTCGGTTTTGTCTCACGACAAAATCTCGCATTCGTAATAACTCTGATAATGATCTAGTGCTTGATGGGTTTAATCCTAATGTTCTAAGTTCATTATATCGTGAGTCTATGGAAGCCATGATACAAGATTGAATCTGTTTCATCTCTGGCGGTAGTTCAACACTAATCCATTGAGTATCTGTTTGTTGCACATATGGTTGTACATCCGGGCTTTCTTCTGTTCGTTGTGCAATACTTGCAATCTTTAATATCCGAAGTATCTCTGATGCTTTCTCTCTCTCACTTGGCAATGTGGCGGTCATTCCAATTATTCTTGTATCAGCATTAGTAAATCGTTCAGCTATGGTGGCATATGCATACTCACCTATAGTCCGATGCGCTTCGTCAAAGATAACCAAGACAAATTGGGATGGAGACACGAGTTGGCGATCCAGATCGTTTTTTACTATTTCTGGAGTAGCACAAATTATGGTATTTATCCACAGTTTTTTTCGTTTACTTATTGTATCTTCTCCAGTTATGAGAGCAATATCATCTATGATGAGATTGGATTTTAAGAACTCGTAATGTTGATGTGCAAGGACTCTGGTAGGTGCTAAAAATAACACTCCACCTGTTCTTCTTGAAAGAAATTCCACTATTACCTGAAGTGCAACAGTAGTTTTGCCAAGGCCTGTTGGAAGAACAACTAGGCAATTATCTGATATTGCCTGTCTTGCCAAGTTGACTTGATATTCTCTGTACTCTACAGATGACTTTTTGATAAGCATATGTTCTATGTATTGTAGATCCAAGTATCTTCAACTTGCCTTGGATGGGTAAAAATGTTCTTTCGATCTGACTGTAACATCAAGCTCACATTTCAGTACTATCTATCTTTGTAGATCTTATATTATAGCAGGTTACAGTGTTCTTGTGAAAAAAGAATTTGAGCGTCCTACGTGGGATGAATATTTTATGCTTCAAGCAGAACTTGCAAAATTACGATCTAATTGTATTTCCAGACAGGTAGGTGCAGTCATAGTGAGAGATCATAGACAGATTGCTACTGGATACAACGGTACTCCGCCAGGAGTTAGAAATTGCTATGAAGGTGGATGTAGAAGATGTCAATTACGTACTGAAGGTAAGATTGCTTCCGGAGAGGCGCTTGACAGGTGTATATGCAATCATGCGGAAGCAAATGCAATAATGCATTGTGCGATTCTTGGAGTAGGCTCAGGCACAAAAGACACTACGCTGTACACCACATTTGTAACGTGTTTAGAATGCAGCAAGATGGCAATAACAATAGGTATTAGGAGAATTGTATGTTTGGGGTCATATCCAGAAACTGATTATGATCTACTACGTGATGCTGGAGTTGAGGTGGTAGTAATAGACAAAAGTAGAATAGGTTATTGGATAAAAATTTTACTCGAAGAACCTGCAACTAATATGATACCAAAGTGAGATCAACATGCAAGTAGCAGTAGATGAGATAACCACCACAATGCCACCTGCATTACTTGTTTCGGCAACTTATGACGGTCAAAAAAAAGCAGTCATCTTAAAATTCTACGAGCCAAACTCTCAAAAAGTTCTTTTATGGACAGATAACACAGGGCATAAACCGTATTGTTATTCTAAATTAGAGCCAGAAGAATTAAAGTTTCTTTCAGACCGTAAAGACGTGATTAGGTTAGAAAAAGTTCAGAAACAAGACTTGCTAAAAGATAGGACTGTGGATATAACAAAAATCATAGTTACTGATCCATTGGCAATAGGCGGAACACAAACTGACAAAAGCATTAGAAACATCATAGATACATGGGAATCTGACATAAAATATTATGAAAATTATCTGTATGACAATTCTCTCATTGTAGGACGATATTATATCATAGAAAATGGAAAGATAAAAGAATTTGCTTATCCGATTCCAGACGAGGTTCAGCTTGCATTAAAAGGATTGTTGTATGACAAAGTGACAAGCATTGGAATAATTGATCAAAAAGGATTTCAAGATCATATAAGCCAGTGGGCAAATCTACTCAATCAGCCTATTCCAAAGATTAGAAGAATAAGTTTCGATATAGAAGTGGAATCTGAGACAGGACGCATACCTGATGCTAAAGTTTCTGACAAAAAAATAACTGCGATTGGGTTTTGTGGTAGCGATGACTTCAAACATGTATTTGTCCTTAAAAGAACTGGCAACCCGCTTGGCACCAACGAACTTTCATCTGATGTCAAAATAACTTTCTATGATGAAGGTAAAGAAGGTGAAATGATACGCGATGCCTTCAAAGTTTTAACAAGTTATCCCTTTGTGATCACATTCAATGGTGATGATTTTGATATGCCTTACATGTATAATAGAGCCGAAAGACTAGGAATTGAGCTAAAGGACATTCCTCTCATAATGATGCGAGATTCAGCTACGCTAAAACAGGGCGTACATATTGATCTGTATCGAGCTTTTTCTAATCGTTCGTTTCAGATCTACGCATTTAGTCATAAATACAATGATTTTTCACTTAACAGTATATCAGAGGGATTGATAGAGGAATCAAAAATTGGATATGATGGTGACCTCAACGATATCTCGTTATACGAACTAGCAAATTATTGTTTTAATGATGCACGGCTAACGCAAAAACTTACTAGTTTCAGCAATGACTTGTTGATGAATCTACTTGTAGTAATAACAAGAATTGGCAGAATGCCTATTGATGACATATCAAGGGTGGGCGTATCACAATGGATTAGAAGTTTATTTTACTATGAACATAGAAATCACGGCTTTTTAATCCCTCGTAGGGACGAGCTAGGACAAAAATCTGTTACTGCATCAACAGAGGCAATAATTAAAGACAAAAAATACCGTGGCGGTCTTGTAGTGGAACCAAAGGAAGGAATTCACTTCAATGTATTTGTCATGGACTTTGCTAGTCTGTATCCTAGTATCATCAAGGTACGAAATCTGTCATATGAAACAGTAAGGTGTATTCATGATGAATGTAAGAAAAACATGATTCCTGGTACAACTCATTGGGTATGTTTAAAAAAAGACGGTCTGACTGCAATATTGATTGGATCCCTTCGTGACTTGAGGGTCAATTATTATAAGAGTTTATCAAAAAATCCCTCTCTGAGCGAGGATCAGAAACAACTCTACACCGTAGTAAGTCAAGCGCTCAAAGTCATACTCAATGCAAGTTATGGTGTGATGGGTGCTGAGATATTTCCATTATATTGCTTACCAGTTGCAGAAGCCACTACCGCAGTTGGCAGATTCACAATTTTGGAAACAATTGAAAAATGTAAATCAATAGGAATTGAAGTTTTGTATGGTGACACTGACTCACTATTTCTCAAAAGCCCTACACGCGAACAAATGCAAAACATAGTCAATTGGGCAAAAGAAGAGTTTGGTGTTGATCTTGATCTGGATAAAGAGTATAGATATGTTGTATTTAGTACGCGAAAGAAAAACTATCTTGGAGTTCAGAAAGATGGCAAAGTAGATGTAAAAGGTTTAACTGGGAAGAAATCACATACACCTCCCTTCATCCGCAATCTCTTCTATGAAATACTAGGGATTTTATCGAAGATACAGTCAGAAGAAGAATTTTTGCAGTCAAAACAGACTATTGGAGACATGATATCACAATCTGCCAAACGATTGAAAACAAGACAAATACCGCTAAATGAATTAGCGTTTAATGTTATGATAAGTAAAGCACCGTCTGAATATGTGAAGACGGTTCCTCAACATATACGTGCAGCCAAATTATTGGAACAAACAAGAGAAATTAAAAAAGGTGACATTATTTCATATGTAAAAATAATAAATAAACCTGGAGTAAAGCCTGTTGAGATGGCCAGACAAGATGAAATTGACTCTGCAAAATATATGGAATTTATGGAAAGTACTTTTGATCAGATATTGTCGTCTATGGATTTGGATTTTAACACTCTGATAGGCGCACCAAAACAAACAGGCTTGGATCAATTCTTCTGGAACTAGAATAAAATGGATTGTCCTAGATGTGGTTCTCCTATGGAGATAATCAATCAAAAAATTGATGAATGTCAAATTGGGTCAGAAAAGAAAACAAGACATTACAGATGTCTTTGCTGTAATTATCAGACAAAATTATAATTCAAGCACAAAACACTACATTTTACCAAATTCATCTTCATCAGAATATGCTCGTTCTGCATGTTCTTCTATGTCTAGTCCAGCTTCTTCTACTTTGGGTGATACACGTATGCCGATAAGTACATCCAGTACTTTCAATATGGCAAATGTTCCAAAGAACCCCATGACACCGGCTATGCCAACACCTATTGATTGAACTAGCAGTTGATGTGGATTTCCAAACAATAATCCATTTGGTCCTGATGGATTTACTAGTGAGCTTGCAAATATTCCTATTGATAATGAACCGACTATTCCAGCTACGCCGTGGACCGAACTAACATCAAGCGCATCATCTACCTTTAATCGTTCTTTAAAGAATATCACACCTAGATATGATGCAATACCTACTGCGATTCCTATTACAAAGGCACTATCGACTCCGACATAACCCGATGCTGGGGTAATTCCTGCCAATCCTGCTATTGCCCCATTAATTGCCGCAATTACGCTTGGCTTTCCTGTTCTCATCCAAGAAAGTCCTACCCATATCAAAGCTGCAACAGCTGAAGCTACTTGCGTGTTGATTATTGTGATTCCTGATAATGCTCCTGCACCATATGCACTTCCTGCATTAAAGCCAAACCACCCAAGCCACAATAGTGAAGATCCTAGAACTGCAATTGGTATGCTGTGAGGAATCATGATTGATGAACCATAGTTCAATCTTCTACCCAATGCTAAAGCTGCCGCTAAAGCTCCCATCCCAGCACTCGTATGGATAACTATGCCTCCAGCAAAATCAACTACACCCATCTGGCCTAACCATCCTCCTCCCCATATCCAATGTACCAGTGGATAGTAGATCAAACCACTCCATGCAACAATAAAGAGGATAAATGCACTAAACTTCATTCTCTCTGCTATTGCACCTGTTAACAACAATGGTGTAATGACTGCAAACATCATCTGGAATTTTACATATAAGAGTCCTGGAATTGTAGGTGCATAATGCAATCCGGTATCTTGTGGGACATTTCTAAGAAATGCCCAGTCTAAATTTCCTGATATTCCTTCGCCGGTATCTGGCCCAAATGACAAGCTAAATCCAAACGTAAACCACATTATACTTAAAAGTGCTAATCCAAAGAAAATTTGCATAAAAATAGAAACAGTATTTTTCTTTCGTAACAATCCTGCTTCGAACATCCCTAATGCGGGGATCATTAATAGTACAAGACTCGATGCAATTAGCATCCAAGCTGTATCACCAGAGTCAATTGGCAAGATTTATCTATCTAAAAAATAGCAGTATAAAAATTAATTGTTTTTTAGGCTGCATAGAAACCATCCATAATAAAAAAGAAATCCTGCACATTCTGTGGCAGTTATAGGCCAGAACACGACACAGCAACTCCTTTGTCATCATCGAGTCGCCATAGGCCATGATCTCAGATCCGAACCTTCGCTTTATCACAGAAAATATCGTCTCGCACTTGTTTCTCTGATGATACCGTATGCCATCAAAGCTTCTTCTCATCTGCTTTCTGTACCTGCCCTTGGTACGGCGAACTGGACAATCTTCCCGCTTTCTGACGGGAATCATTGAAAGAATCTGGCGCTCACGTATCATCTGGTGGACCCATTCGGCATCATATCCCATGTCAAGAACAAATATCCACGGCGTTGTCACAGCTGCCATCCGTTCCAGTAATTCTGGAAAATGCCGGATGTCATGAGATGTGCCATGATGCCGTATCACAACTGCAATGACAAGCTGCGTTACCATGTCAGAGCCTGCAGACAGTTTTGTGTACGAGCGCCTTGCAGAGGAGCGGTACGTGTAGTAATAAGCTGCATGGCCGTCCTCAAATCCAGTAGCATCGGCACCTGCAAATATCTTGCCTGGCGATACCATGCCGATGAACCGTCCTATTGCAACATGCAATAAAATGTCGCTCAGTCTTGCTGCTGCCTTTTGCAGTGTTGTAAAATGTGGAATGCTCTTCAATCCAAGCATCTGGACTATCTGGTCAGACACTTGCAGCCATTCGACAAATGACTCGTAGCTTTTTGACTCGTACTGCCTAAGAACCAGCATAATGACATGCTGGTGTAGGGTAAAGATGTGGTTTGATTTGTTGTGCAAATAAAATGGAACCCGCATCTTCCTTAAGATCTGGCGCATGAGTGCAATCATGCGTTGGTACTTGTTTTTCATAGGGTGCCAAATGGCACCCTACAAAATGGATCTGACTGTTAACTAGGATCTACAATCTGGATAAAATTGGATGGTTTCTATGCAGCCCCAACAAGGAAATGTTTAGATTGATTGATGTGTCTTACTAGTTCAGAATCCTGAAAATGGACAATATTGTAAAAGTTCCCCGCGAACCCGCTGTATATCGATTTAAGAAATTGATAATGTTCCTAAAACTGAGGTTTTATTGAATAGTAGTCACTGGTAAATTCCTCTAAAAATAAAGGAATTCTAACTAATGCAGGTGTAGTTCTGGAAATTCTGCTTGTTTTATTCCCAAGTCATTCTGAAGGGTTCTGATTTTCTTGGCATATTCTGACATTCTAGCGTGATCACTTTGCACTTTGGCAATTTTGTATCCACGCCATGCCTTCTTCAAGGC
>JBOGQT010000019.1:0-3817 GCA_050749105.1 Nitrosotalea sp.
ATAACCTCACAAAAAAAGTTAATGCGAATCAGATGATACTCTGATTAAAATCGGGCCGGTCGTCTAGCCTAGTAGGATACGCCCTTGGCATGGGTGAGATCGTGGGTTCAAATCCCACCCGGTCCACTTTTTTAAAATTAAGTTACAGTTATGGTGGATGTGGACATGGATGCTAGTGGATCAATATCACGCAAATTATCCCACACGAATATCTGAATTTTATAAGTCCCACTTGCATGTGGCGTCCAAGAAAGAGCAGCAGTAAGAGTTTGATTAGCAACAAGGGAACCTGTTGCATAATTTAGATCTGATATTGCGCCGCTTGAATCAATCACCTGAACGATATATGCCCAACTTACATTGTTCTGACTCACATTTCTTAGTGATGTCTGCAGGTTAAGTTGTTGGTCTACTACTGGAGATGGAATGTCTTCATCAAGGGAATTGACTATCTTAAAATTAGATATGGAAACTTCGCCATATCCATATGCTGAATTAATTCCAATCATTGTCAAAACGAAAACTAACACGATAAAAAACTTCATTGCACCAATTTTTGCATTCTTAGATTTAAATTATCCCAAGAGGTAGAATGCACATGTCCGAATCTAGAGAAACTGTCTACATCGGGAAGAAGCCTCTGATGGCGTATGTTACTTCTGCGCTCATCCAGTTGGCAAATCAACCAAAAGTATCTATCAAGGCAAGAGGACTAAGCATAGGTCGTGCAGTTGACGTAGCTCAAATAGTTGCACGAAAGACCGAAAATGCTGGTTACTCAATAGGAAACATCAAGATTGGATCAGAACAACTTCAATCACAAGATGGACGCTCTAGGAATGTTTCTACAATAGAAATAGAAGTAAAGAGAAATAATTCTTAGGAAGCCTTGCACACTCTTCCTTTTTTGTCATTTTCTATGATTTTGTTGCGTATTTGTGTTCCATATTCTTGAATTTAGACAATTCCACAATTTCATTGAACTGATCAAAATTAACAAGTTGATTTTTTAGCTTTGACGTCGTTCCCTTTTTCTTTAACTCCTTTAGAATCTGAAGCGTTGCGAATGTGTTGGCATACAAGACAGAAAGTGGATAAAGAATCAAGTTAAATCCCATTTTATGTAATTTGCTGGAAGAAAGTAATGGCGTTGCTCCTCCTTCTATCATGTTTGCTACTAGTGGTGCCTTTATCGATTTTCCTATCTTTTTCATCTCCTCAATTGACTTGGGGGCTTCTATGAATACGGCATCAGCCCCGATCTTTTCATACAAAAGACCTCGCTTAATTGCCGCATCAAGTCCCTCGGTCGCACGGGAATCAGTCCTTGCCACAACTATGAAATCCTTACTCTTTCTAGCATCAAGTGCAGCCCTAAGTTTTTCACTATATTCTTCCTTGGCAATCACTTCCTTTCCTGACATGTGACCACATCTCTTTGGCCATTTCTGGTCCTCCAGAAAAATACCAGAAGCTCCTACTGCTTCTAACTCATTGACAAGTTTCCATACGCTCAAAGGATTTCCATATCCGGTATCAGCGTCAACTATGACTGGAACTGAAACTGACTTGCAAATTCTCCTAGCATTTTCAACAGTCTCTGTAGATCCAATAAAACCATAATCAGGCATTCCAAGTAAAGCCGCAGAGGTGCCATATCCAGTTTGGAACATTGCTTCAAATCCTGCCTTTTGTGCTATTCGTGCCGTTATTGCATCATAAACACCAGGAAAAACAAGAGGTTTTGACTTGTCATACATTAATTTTCTGATACTTGCCAACTGTCGCTATACCGTTCTACAATTATTTATTGCTTAATTGATCTTAATTTCTTTGCCTTGTGGTCTTTTTTCAGAAGCTTCGACTTTACGTAGCTCTGATTCAAGAAATTTCTTGTATTTCTGAGTCTCATCCCTAGTCATGTATGAAATGTTAGAGCTGAGCGAGTTTCCCATGGTAGTAATACGTTCTATTAGGTCCATGGCCATAAATTTGCCTACATTACCCATTCTAAAAATTACATCAAGTTGATTCTTGACTATCTTATCCAAAGTCTCAAGATCCTCTGAAACTACTCTGCCTTTCTTAGTGATCTGGTATCTTCCATCTTTGGTCTCCTCTACGAGGCCTTCATCTAATAATCTTCCAAGTAGTGGATATATCAGTCCAGGAGAAGGTTTCCATTTCCCTCCGCTCTGAGCAATCGCCACATCAATTATCTCCTTTCCAGTACTTGGTTTCTTCTTTAGAGCCTCTAAAATGAAATATCTTGAAAATCCTCTGGGAATTGAACTTCCTACTCTCTGAAACCAATCAGAAATCATCACTAGTGATATCACTAGCGATATATATTAATGATTCGAAGCAAAGCACTGCTGTAAAGAAGACTGAAATTGCATGAATTCTTCACAAGACATATTTATCTAATTTGAAAAGAAAGATGTCTAAACATGGTTGATGCGATAGAACATGATCTGCTAATTGTTGGTTCTGGTCTGGCAGGTCTAAGAGCTGCAATTCAAGCTGCAAAAACTAGCTCAAATATCAAAATTGCAGTAATTTCAAAATTACAAGTGATGCGTTCACATTCTGTTTCCGCAGAAGGCGGAACAGCTGCGGTACTTTTTCCAGAAGAAGGAGATAGTTTAGAATCACATATTTATGATACTGTAAAAGGAAGTGATTTCCTTGGAGACCAAGATGTAATTGAAAAATTAGTCTATGAAATGCCTTCTGAGATATATCAACTTGAACATTGGGGGATGCCTTGGTCAAGAAGAGAAGATGGAAAAATCGGTCAAAGAAATTTTGGAGGTTATAGTTATCCACGTGCAACATTTGCTCAGGATAAAGTAGGATTTTATGAAATGCAAACTCTGTATGATACATGTCAAAAATTTGATAATATTGAATTTTACAATGAATGGTTTACTACATCAATAATACATGACGGACAAAAATTTTGTGGTATTACGGCAATAGAACTTTCTTCTGGAACATTTTATACAATAAAAGGTAAAGCGTTAATTATAGCAACAGGTGGAGCTGGAAGACTTTACAGCTATTCTACATATTCCCTCTCTTCAACTCCAGATGGTCTTTATATGGCGTATCGAGCTGGTATGGCATTAAAAGACATGGAATTTGTTCAATTCCATCCTACAGGTATTTTGCCTTCAGGAATTCTCATTAATGAAGGTGCTAGAGGCGAAGGAGGATATCTTCTAAATAAAGATGGAGATAGATTCATGAAAAAATACGCACCTAGTAAGCTGGAACTTGCATCACGAGATGTGGTATCTCGTGCCATGATAACTGAAATAAATGAAGGTCGTGGTTTTAAGCACGATACGGGTGTAGATTGCCTCAAGCTGGACCTGCGACATCTCGGCAATGAACTAATAATAAAAAAATTACCGGCAATTAGAGAAATATCATTAAAGTTTTCTGGAATAGATCCAGCCAACGAGCCTATCGATGTAAGACCAGTCTCTCATTACATGATGGGTGGTATTCACACTAACATAAATGGTGAAACAGAAATTCAGGGAATATGGGCTGCAGGTGAAGCTGCGTGTAATAGTGTACATGGTGCAAATAGGTTGGGAGCAAATTCCACAGCTGAATGTCTTGTATGGGGAAAAATAACTGGTGAGCTCGCAGCAAAATATGTCTCAGAAGCTAAATCTCCACAATTTCCATTGCACCTTGTGTCTGCAGAAGAAAAAAGAATCTATGATGGAATATTTCGTGGTAGTGGTAGTGTGAATCCTTACGAAGTAAGACAAGATCTAACTGACATGATGAATGAAAAAGC